>CACXDK010000229.1 GCA_902766345.1 uncultured Spirochaetaceae bacterium
AATCCTGCTATAAGAAGATATAAAGCTTCAACAAAAAAAATATTACGAATTCCAGCAGGTTTCATACCTATTGCTCGATACGTTCCAATCTCAGTAATGCGCTTCATTACGGTAATTCTATAAGTACTGCCCATACCTACAGAAATAATTGCAACAAGAACAACAATAACAAGAAGAACAACAACCTTAAGAGCCTCAATAAGAACCTGTAAATCTTTTATATTTGCATCAAGCGTTATAAGGGCATACATTTGTTTTTCCTGCTTTTCAGCAGTATGAGCAAACTCCAGTTTATCATCTGTTAAAGGATACATAAAGAATTCTGTCTCTAAAGCTTCTTGCAATTTATGAATAGCATCTTTTGACAAAGTCTTAGAAGGGAAATACATGCATATTCTATTTACAAAATCTTCCCTTCTTCCAGAAAGAAACCGAAGAGCCCTGATATCTAGATAAGCCGTATACATACCAAATAAGCTAGAATCCATAAAGATACCAGAAATATACATATCCATAGTATTCATATATCCCTGATCAGTTTTTACCTGTAGAATAACGCTATCTCCAGCTTTTACACCTAATTGACGGGCAATCGGCTCCGAAATAATCATAGAATTATGCTCCGGAAGTGATTTTACTCCACCTTCAACAAAATTCAAACGACTTAACAGCAACTTTTCATCATCAAAATCAACCCCTTTAAACATTCGCTGACGTACACCAGTTCCTTCAAAAAAAATCTGAGTTCTACGAGCATCAAACTCTATACGAGAAGATAGAATCGTATACTTTGGAACCAATGATTTTATCACTGCCATTTTTTCAGAAGAATTTTCCATATTTTCTTCATTTATGCCACCCATAAAAACAAGATCGCCACCATAATATATACGAGCCTTATCTTCAACAGCATTCAGCATTCCATCAGTTATCCACACAGCAGAAAGCATAATCGAAATACCAACAACACAAACTGTAAAAAGAGAAATATATTGCCTACGATTATTTACTAAACTATGAAGTGCAAGATTTGAGAAAAACATTTTCATTATGCCTGCCCCCTCATTGCAACTACAGGATTTGTTCCAAGTGCAATTCTTAAAGGATACAACCAGCCAACAATAGCAAGAAGACAAGAGAGAAGCATACAACTAAAAATATTAGAAGCTGTCAATACAGTCCTGATATATGAACCGCCAAATAACTGAATAAGAAGAGTGTTAGTAATATGAATATTCAGCATCTGCAATATAGCATTAAAAATAACTCCTAGCACACATCCAGCAATACCAGCTGTAATAGTCAGTATGGATGTTTCAAATAAAAATTGAAGTGCAATGAAACGTCTTCTAGCACCGATTGCTCGCAGAGTTCCAGTCTCACATACACGACTCAATGCTGAAATAATAAGAGTATTAGCAATAACTATAAAACCTGTCAGAAGAATAAGCAAAATTCCAATATTAAGAATAACACGCAGATAAAACACCATTCCCACAGACCCTCCAGCAGCTGAACGCCACTTTACAGCCTGTACAGGCCAATCATTTTTCCTAAATTCTGCATTCAGATTACGTATAATTTTATTAATATTTTCAGAGGTTTTACATATAATAAATGTCCATACAGTACTATCCGTACCTGATTTTTTAGCAGTCGTTTCTGAAGTAGTTCCAAAATCTTGTTCTAAAACTTCAGTCCCTTCGCTATCAGAAGCATTGGCAAAAAGATCATCAAAATCAAGATCAGAACCTATAAGACTGATGTCTTCTGGATTAATATCTTCATCTGGTACAACATCCTGTATTTCATGAATAGACCGTAATGTCACAGGATCAACAATTACAATCTGATCAAGTGTAGGATTTTCAACTTCATATTCATAAATCCCAACAAGAGGTATAGATCGAATGGTCATTGAAACACCATCCGTAAAATAAACAGTTAAATTATCACCAAGTTTTACATCTATAGGCTTTTCGCTTTCTTCTTCCATTGCCTTTAAAGCTGCTCTACTAAGCATAATACCCTTTTCACCTTTAGAAAAGCTTCTGCCTTCTATAATATGAATACCAGGCATATTATTTATGTATTCTTCTGCCTCAACACCAAAAAAATAAAACTCTTCATGATCAAGATTTCCATCAGCTGTTTTATATTGAATGGAAGAAAAACCTGTAATCTGAGGCAGAAGAACATTAATACCATCTGTCGCAGCAACACACTCATAAACATCCTGATATGGAATAAGTTCAGGAATCGCAGTAAGTTTTCCTGTTAATGGAGTTTCATCACCAAAAAGACTAAGCGTAAAATCAGATTTAGGTCGAATAACAATATTTCCTGTAAAGCTGTTTATAAATGTTTTTTCCATGCCGCTATCAGTTCCATCAAATATGG
>CACXDK010000230.1 GCA_902766345.1 uncultured Spirochaetaceae bacterium
CAATTCTTCCTGTAAGTGCGAGTGCTACTGAGGTTTTATTCCACAAGTTTTCAATAGGAACGAAAATTCTTACATCTTCAAAAAGGCAGGCGATGACAAAGGCCATAAAATAGATGACTTCGATGGCCTGTGTTTTTTCAAAATGTACGTATAAAAATATAGTGACCACCATGGAATACAGGCAGAAAAACAGTATTGCTACTGAGGTTGCATAAAAATTTGTTGAGAATAAATGTGTTGCAAGCGGTGGAAAAGATATTGGTCTGGTGAGTTTTTCGGGTATTGAAATTGTGTTGCCGTATATTGAAAGTCCCAGTCGGATTGCACTGAAAATAAAAAGCATGAAGGAAAGTATGATAAAGGTTAGAAGCAACCTGTTTCTTGATTTTAATGTCATAAAAATAGAATAAACTATGTGGAAATTTTAGTAAAGCCTGTTTTGTACATTCCGATACTGTATGAAGGGAACTGTTTTTTTAATTTGGGAGGAATTATGAAGAAATTACTAGTAGCCCTAGTATTGTCCTTTACAACAATATTGTTCTCTTTTGCAGGTGATGCCGCTGCTTTTTCGGATATAGGGTTTTCAAGTGACGGCAGAACATATATTTTTGGAGAATATGGAAAAATAGATAAAAAATTTCAGGCTTGGGCAGAAATTTATACGGTAGATATTGCTAAAAATGAATACGTTCCTAATGAAGTGTTCATTACAAAACCAAGCAAGGCGACTGCTTCAATTTCTGGAAAAAAAGCCTATGACGACTTAAAGGCTAAGTCTGACTCTTCTATAAAAAAATACAATTGCACTCCTTATAACATTGCAAATCTTCTTTATGTAAAGGAAGGTTCTTCTGTTACGAATGACATTCGTTTTCAGGATTTTGATGCTTCTTCGGAGGATAAGGAAATCTTTTATCACGTAAAGCTTGTTCCTACATATAAGGGCAGTGGAAAGAATGTTACTTCTAAGTATTACATTTCTATGCAGATGGAAGATGGTGACGGAAGAGTTATGAAATCTTGGAAATTGGGCAATCCTGATTATGAGCGTAAGGGGATAAGTTCGTATCAGATTGAACGTATTTTTACAGATAAAACAAAGACCTCTCTTGTTCTGGTTATTCAGAAAACTTTGGAAGATGACTCTGGAACTTCCATTCGTTACATGGTGGAGACCTTAAAACTGAAATAACAAAAAATTATTAAGTTTTTTGAAAAACCGCTGATTTATTTATACAAAAAGTCAATTTCTTGTACATATCTATGATTAGGAGTATGTATATGAAATTGACTTTTTTTAATGTTTTTCAGGCAGCAGTTTTGTCTGCTGTAATTCTTTTTGCTTTAAGTCCAGCAAGCTGTTCCCTTTCTAAAGATGGCTTTCGCCTGCTTACCTGCGATTCTGTTCCAGAATTAATTTCTTTTTCTGCTGAAAGTCCTCAGAAAATCTCTTTTGTGTTTGACCGCAACATTCATTTTGAACGGCTGCGGGTGCATGAAACTGAAAATGAGGAATGCATTCTTCCGTATGAATGTGATTCTGAGAGTATGCAGGCAGAAAAGTGTGTTATGCTGGAACAGCCTGCTGTTGTAGGCAGAAACTACACTGTAGACGGAATTGTGGGCGATGAAAACGGAAATTCTCTTTTATTCAGTGTGGATTTCAAAGGATATAATGACAATAGGGCTGAAATTTTAATTGCTGAAATTCGCAACGCTTATTCTTCCAAGACAAATCAGTATGAGTTTGTAAAGTTTTACTGCGTAAAGGGTGGAAATCTTTCAGGATATGAGTTTTTTACGGCTGGAGACGGACTGCAGAAAAAGTTTGATTTTCCTGATGTGACGGTTAAAAAAGGAGATTATGTAACTGTCCATCTGCGTAAAATGAAAAATGCAGAAGGACAGTATATTCAGGCTGGCATGATTGATGAAATTAACGGCGACAAGACGGTTTCTTATGCTGTGGATTCTTCTTCTGACAGCTGGGATTTTTGGGTTGAAAATCAGAAGAGCCGTATAAGCCCTTCCGACATTATTGTTTTGCGCAATAGTGCAGATGGCA
>CACXDK010000231.1 GCA_902766345.1 uncultured Spirochaetaceae bacterium
AATATGACACGCTCTTGTCATATTTGTCATGTTATACTGGTTTCATCTTAGATAAAGTAAAAGAGGTGAAACTATGACTTATGAAATTGTTGAATTAAAAGAAAAAATTGTAGCAGGCTTTTCTGCTGTAACAAGTAATGATGCTCCTGATATGGGCGAAAAAATAGGTGGCTTGTGGCAGAAACTTTATAGCGGTCCTGCACAGTCTATGGCAGACAAAGTTAATGCCAAGGCTATAGGCTTGTATTGCGATTATGGCATTCCAACTGAAAAATCTTACACTGTTCTTGCGGGGTGTGAAGTCAGCTCTAAAGATTCTGCTGAAAAACAAGGACTTGATATTAAAATTATTCCTGCTGGAAAATATGCAAAGTTTGTAGTAAAAGGCGATGTTCGTCTGGCTGTTGCTCAGGCTTGGGGCGAAATTTGGAACACTCCTTTGGATCGTACTTTTACTGGGGACTTTGAAGAGTATCAGGAAGATAGCGACGGTAAGACAGCTACCATTTTTATTTATATTGCTGTAAAATAAGAGATAGCAATGCACAGTGTAGATGCAAAAACAATATTGTCTTCGTATAACGGCATGAATGTGTACAGAGGTTGTACGCACGGATGCATTTATTGCGATGCAAGAAGTAAATGCTATCATACTCCAGTTCCTTTTGAGGACATTGAGGTTAAAAAAAATGCACCTTTTCTTTTGGAAGGGGCTTTAACCCGCAAAAGAAAAAGGTGCATGATTGGAACTGGTTCAATGTGTGATCCTTACATTCCTTTGGAAAAGGAACTGTGCATTACCAAACAGTGCCTTGAAATTATAGAACGCAAAGGTTTTGGTCTTGCAATACAGACTAAGTCGGATTTAATTTTAAGGGATGTTGATTTACTTTGTGCCATAAACAGAAATTCTAAATGTGTAGTGCAGATGACGCTTACAACTTTTGATGAACAGCTTTGTAAAATTGTAGAGCCGTGTGTGTGTACGACACAAAGAAGGCTGGAGGTTCTTGAAAGAATGCAGGAACTTGGCATTCCTACTATAGTATGGATTAGTCCGATTCTTCCATTTATTAATGACACGCTTGAAAATTTAAGTGCCATTCTGAAAGCCTGTGCTCTGTACGGAGTAAAGGGCATTATTGCATTTGGAATGGGGCTTACGCTGAGGGAAGGAAATCGCGAATATTTTTATGCAGCATTGGACAGGCATTTTCCAGATATGAAAAACAGATATATAAAAATGTTCGGTATGGCGTATGAACTTGCAAGCCCGAATACTGCAGAATTAATGTCTTACTTTAATAAATTTTGTTGCGAGCATCATATTATGCATACTCCAGAAACCTGCTTTAATTATATGAAAGAATATTCTCAGCAACTCAGTTTGTTTTAGGCTGTTCTTTGAGGGTATTTCTTTCCCAGAACACTCCATCTACATAGCCTTGTATTGAAGGATTTTTTTCTGCCATTAGCAGTCGTTTTTCTGCCCAAAGACAATACTCTTCATTAAGTTCTATGCCGCAGTATCTTCTGTTAAGCTTTTTGGCAACAACGCTTGTGGTTCCGCTTCCAAGAAAAGGGTCAAAGATAATATCGTTTTCTTTTGAAGAAGCTAGAATAAGCTTAGCATAAAGTTTTTCTGGTTTTTGTGTAGGATGATCAGTATTTTCTGGCATGGACCAGAAAGGAATGCTTATGTCATCCCAAAAGTTTGATGGATATGTAATTCTAAATTTGCCGTCGGAATTTTCTTCCCAGTCTTTTGGTTTGCCGTCTTTTCTGTATGGTGCAATAACTTTTCTTTTTTGTTTTACAGCATCAACATTAAAATAGTAGTCTTTAGGATTTTTTACTGCAAACCAAATGTCTTCCATGGCGTTTTTCCAGTTTGATTTTGAACCTCTGCCTTTTTCACGCTGCCAGGTAATTCTGTTTAATATAGTAAGTTCTTTTTCTATTGCCCTTTGTAATGAGGCTGTGCATTTCCAGTCTCCGCACATGTAAAGAGAACCGTTCTTTTTTAGTTTTTTGCACACAAGAGGAAACCATTCTGCAAGATATTCATCATATTCTAAACTTGTTCTGGAAGAAAATCTCATGCCGTTAAAATCTTTTGAAAGATTATAAGGCGGATCAATTATGATTAGGTCTGCAAATTCATCGGGAATAAAAGGCAGTAACGAATTTATATTTCCGTTCAGGGTCTTGTTTATTATGTCGCTTTGCAGTATATTTTGTTCTGTTATTAGATTATTTCTTAATAAACTGGCTTCTTCTTCGGTAAGAGTCAGTGTTCTATTCTGTTTTGCCCTTTGTTTTTCTTTCATAATACATTAAATAACATATCAGACTTATTAATTGACAGCAAGACATAGTTTCTTTAGAATTAAAGAATATGTTAAAGCGTTCAAGTATATTAAATCGTTTGTTTTTAGTACTATGTTTAGTTTTTGCTATTACTGGCTGTAATAAAAAGAAAAATGGCGGTAATAAATTAACTAGTGCTGGTTCAAATTCACTTTCTGAAAATGGTGAATTTTCTGTAATTTCGGTAACTCCACAGGGAGAACTTTCTTCCAGTGTGCGATATCCTTCTATTCAAATTCAGTTTTCAGAGCCTGTTGTTCCTCTTCAGAAATTGGG
>CACXDK010000232.1 GCA_902766345.1 uncultured Spirochaetaceae bacterium
AACTTCTTGATGTATCAAATGAAATTGAATTAGAAGAATCTTCAACAAACAAATATGAAATTGATGCTGAAATTCCTGCTACATATCTAACTCCAGAAATTCTTTCTGTTACAGACAAATTCGAACCATTTGGAGAAAAAAATCCACAACTTCTATTTTTGTCTAAAAAGTTAAAAGTAGTTGATGCAATGCTTATGGGCAAAACTGAAAAGCAGCATCTAAAACTCATTTTAAATGCAAATACATGTAAATGGCCAGCTCTATTTTGGAATGAAGGAGAACGACTTCATAAAGATTTTGAAATTGGAGATGAAGTTGATATACTATATCACATTGAGCGTAATACATTTAATGGAATTGAAACACCACAGATGATTCTTGTAGACCTAAAAAAGTCAAATTAATAAAATAATTATGAGGAGATTTTATGAAGACATCATTTTTTAGAAAATACTTTCGCTTTTTTTTCAGCTTTGCATTTATTCTTTTTGTTCTTACTCCGCTTTATGCAAAACAAATTGTAATAGACGCAGATAATTACAGCATTAAGGTAAATTACCAGAATACTTCAAAACCAGGAGATGCTGTTTTTGTAAGAATGACATTTGAGCAAACAGAAAAGCAACAAAAGAAAAATCCACTGCTTCTTTATGACCCAAAAGCAACTTTAGAGCTTTATCTTGATGAAAAAAGACTTGACAAAACTGAATTTTATCCACTCATAACTTCTGCTACTCGTACATTTTTGGCTGGGATTCCACTTTCTTCATGGTGGAACAGTAAGAATAATTATTCTCTGAAAGTAATTTATACGATGTCTGATGGGAAAACTTCTGATTTTACATTGCCATTTTCTCTTGAATACAAAGAATTCATAAGCGAAACAATACCACTTGATGCAAGAAACACCAGTATAAAAACAGACTCAAGCTCTACCCGTATGAAGCAGATTGAAAAACTTAATGCTATTCTTGGAACAGTAAACGAAACCCACATATACCAAACTTCACCATATACACCTCCTACAACAGCAACAAGACGAACCTCTTATTTTGCCGACAGAAGAGTATATGCATACTCAGATGGAAAATCTTCTACAAGTCTGCATTACGGAACAGACTATGGCATTCCTACAGGTTCAACAGTAACCGCATGTGCCGCAGGACGAGTTGTTATGGCAGAAGACAGAATTACAACAGGATGGAGTGTTGTAATAGAACATCTTCCAGGATTATACAGTTTGTACTATCACATGAGTGAATTAAAAGTAAAAGAAGGTGATAAAGTCAAACAAGGAACTCTCATCGGTCTTAGTGGAGCAACAGGACTTGCAACAGGACCACACTTACATTGGGAAATGCGTCTTAATATGTCTGCCGTAAATCCTGATTATTTTACAACCGATTTCACATGTGATTTTGAATAATTGAAAGAAATTCTTGTTCAGTTATAACAGGTACACCAAGTTGCGCTGCTTTTACATTTTTAGCAGAGCCACTGGTTGTATCATTAGTGACAAGATAACTAAGACCTTTTACAACAGAAGTTTTTACAATACCACCATTTGATTTTACAAGATTTTGAGCTTCTGTTCGTTTCATTGTCATCAGTTCCCCTGTAAAACAGAATGATTTGCCTTCCAATAAACCGCCAGTTTTTTCCTCTTGTATACTAATAGTACCGTTTTCAATAAGAGACTGCATTTCAGAAATATTTTCTTTAAGCCCTTCAACCAGCGTATGAGCCATAATATCAGCAAATCCATATATATCAGCTATTTGTTTTTCATTTGCCTGAATAATGCTGTCTAATGTATTAAAACCACTGGCAATCAGCTTTTCAACAAGAACTTCACCAATACCTTCAATATCAAAACCTGCTATAAATTTTGCAAGAGAAACAGATCTATGATTCTGAATAGAAAGAACAACTTTTTTAGCACCTTTAGATTCCTGTTCTTTAGAAATAATCTCTTCATTCAAAAAATACGGGGTAAGTGTTTTTTCTGTAAGTTTATAGATATCACTTATAGATGAAATTACCCCATCTCTAAACAGAGAACGAACAAGCGTATCTCCTAAATCCCGTATATCAACAACTGAAATCCATTTGAAAATCTGATGAAGGACTTTTTTACTGCAATTTTTATTCGGACAGAATAATCTTGTACCTTCATCTACTAATTTTTCACCACAAGTATCACAATGCGTAGGAAAATCAATTTCCTTTAAAGAAGCATTATTGGCATCAGAATTTTCAGAAGTAATTACACTTTCTATCTTAGGAATAATTTCGCCTCTTTTTACAACGACCACATGACTTCCTAGTTTTATTCCTAAAGAACGAATTGTATTTGGATTTACAAGACTTGCTCTTTTTACGGTTGTTCCATTTAAGTCCACAGGATCAAAAATTGCTACAGGTGTATAAGTAGCACCAGTTTCATTCCATTCAACACTTCTTAAAATAGAGACAGCTTCTTCAAGGCTAAATTTAAATGCAATCTGCCTGTCAGGTCTATCTCTACTCGCATCTTCATGATTAACGGAACGCTCTTTTACAACTAAACCATCTATATCATAATCAAGAGATTTTCTAATTTCCATTACATGACTACGATAGTCTATAACTTCCTGGACAGATTTTGCAATATAAAGAGGAACAACATTAAAACCACTTTTTTTTAGCCAATTTATTTTATCTTCTTCATCATTAAAAGGTTGTTCTCCAGTTGTTGACCAGACATCATAAGTAATCAAAGTTAAATGTTCACTACCCGTACCGTCTTTACGCTTCATAAGACCATTAGCAGCATTACGACAGTTTGCCTTATCAGAAAAGAATTTCGTATGAACTTTATGAGTCATAATAACTTCACCACGAATTCCTCCTGTAAAAGAAATAGGAGTACCATCTTCCTCAAACAAATCTTTTCGAACACCATTCATTTTTAAGGCATTTGAAGTTATATCATCGCCAACATGTCCATCACCTCTTGTTACGGCATGAATTAAAGTTCCGTTACTATATTGAAGTTCAAGACTTGCACCATCTAATTTATATTCTACAAGATATTCTGAATAAGAATGTTTTTGTGCCCAGGCAAGAAACTGCTCAGGATTTGCAGCTTTTTCCTGGCTTCCCATAGGCATAACGTGATTGATTTTTTCAAAGTTACCATTATCTGCACCAACTTTATGCAATAAGGGATTTGTGGGATCAAGAGACTTTAATTCATCCCATAGAGCATCAAATTTTTCATCAGAAATCTCACCTTCCCCATTGTAATATGATTTCTGATATCTTTTTATAAGAGTTTCAAGTTCTGAAATTCTTTGAAATGAGTCAACATCAAACAGTTCCATGAAAGACCTTACTCTTCTTCATCTTTTATGAAGAATAACTCATGAATTTCTCTTCCAGCATCAATTCCTTTTTGCTCGAATTTTGTCCTAGGTCTCCATTCCTGATGAGGTGCATACTGCATATATTTATTATGAATTCCTTCAGTATGAGACAATTCTTCCAAAGCTGTCTCGGCATATTCTTCCCAGTCTGTTGCAAAGTAGATATATCCGCCAGGAGCCAATTTCTGCACCAAAAGATCAGTGTGAGGACGTTGCATAAGCCTACGCTTATGGTGCTTCTTTTTTGGCCATGGATCAGGGAAGAAAATATGAAATGCAGAAATAGAATCATCAGGAATCATAGTTTCAAGTATTTCCAAAGCATCATGTTCTATAATGAACAGATTCTTCAACTGACGGCGTTTTATATCGCTTAAAAGTCTGCCAATGCCAGGAACATGAACTTCACTTCCTAAATAATTCATATCTGGATTTGCAGCAGCAATGGCAGCAGTTGCCTGCCCCATACCAAATCCAATTTCCATTGTTACAGGATTTGTATTACCAAACACATCTGCAAAATTTATTGTTTTGTACTCGAACGGAATACACCACACTTGATGAAGTTCATCATAACTGCGGCGCTCACTGTCGGTCATGCGACCAGCACGAATTACATAAGTTCTAATTGAACGTTTAAAAATACCATCTTCGGTTGAATCAAGATTCCCTACTTCTTCACCCACGTCTAAAGCCCCTTATTATTGCTTTCCGGCAAAATACACAAAACATGCTTATTATTATTTATATAGCATATTTTTTCTATAGCGGAATTTACATTCTTTATTTTAGTTTTATCATAAACTTCTGAAATAGGTCTAAAATCCTTATTCAGTAATTTCTTTACATTATTCATATCATTACTTACACAGTATGACGGATATTGCAGTGTAAATGAAGCTGACTGTTCAGAACCATCTGCAAAAACTGTAGTAACAACATATTTTCCAATAGGAAAATTAGAGGTGTCAGGAACAGAAAGATTTTGACACCAATATGTATTATTCATAGCATATATTTTTTTAGAAGTCCATTCATATAATCCAGAAGAATCGCCTTTATGTTCAGTAGATATTTTCATTTCCACAACAGGAAAATTCTTATCAGCTGTAATAAAAACAGACATTTTTTCTGTAGGTTTTGAAGAATTCGAAGTGTAATCAAAAATAATATAACCGTCAGCTACAAATCCATAATCATGATTGTTCGAACACGCTGAAAACGGAATAACAGCAATAAGGAGTATGAAAAATAATATAAGATACGAGGGATAACTCATGAAAAATTAAATTTAAGGTTTATAACCGTTAAATCCTCACCACTGAACTGATTTACAATAGAATCAAACTTTACGCCAACCTTTTTACAGGCATCATCCAAATAAGAAAAGTAATACAATCCTAAATCTGTACTTTCCTCACCTTCTGGCATTTGTCGGTAGAAATCAATAAGAGATTTTTTATTGAGATTTTCCGACATTTTGCTTTCTATGTTCTCTTTTACATCCTGAGATTCATCATTTTTATTATACAAGGATATACTCAAGCTACCTGTTTTACCAATAGAAGAAGAACTTCCACCAATCTTCCAAGACAAGAATACCAATTCGTGTTTACGGACTAATTCTTCAACAATTTTCGCACGAATTTCTGGGTCATAAATAAGAGTTTCAGAATTATCTATTCCTTTATAAAGATTTCTTGCTTCTTTTTTCAAGTTTGTATTTTCGTTGCTAAGAGCAAGTTCCATAATCATAACAGAAATATATTCTGGAATCTTTGATTTTTCCATGTACTCATTAAGCAACTTTCTTATTGCAGAAAGAATCTGATCAAATCCTTCAGTCTTAAAAAACTTAGTAATGATATACCAGTTCATAAGATTTAATCTATTCAAAAACTTCTCTGTCATAAGAAGATAAACATTCTTCTCTTCTGGAGAAAAATCTTTATTAGACATAATGCTTTTCCATACAGGATCCAAAATTGTCTGGCGACTCTGCTGAATAACATTATCTTTTACTGCAAGGTGATTACGAAGCTGTTTATCAGGAATTCTAGTCTGTTCATCAATAAGCTGGCTTGGATTCTGTCTATTATGACGTCTTATGCAGTCACATTTTATGAGAGATTCAAAAATTTCTTTGTCAAACTGCTTATACAAAATAGAATATACAATAACTTTTGACAAGTCCATTATTTCCTGTCTTCGAGAAACAAATTCTGGCATGGAAATTTCTATTTTGGAAATATAATCAGTCAAAACCATATTTTGTAAAGAGGTTGGAGAAAAATGGGAAAGACTTATGCCGTACTCTTCTACATTATCAGCAAGCTTAAATCGCAGCAATTTCTTTTTATGACCTATAAAATAAGATGCCCCTTCTTCCGTAAGAATTACTTTTAACGGCAAATCTAGCATAAATTTCTTTTCTGCTGCACTCATGTGAATCCCAAAAGCTCCCTTTCATGACAAATTGTTTTCTCTATTATATATCAACTATCTTGCAATGTAAACAACAATAAATTATTATATTTCTATGCTTGGAAAAATGCAAAAGTTTTTTTTATTTTCCATTTTATTGATACAGGCTTTAGCTTTTTCTACCTATTCTTATGCAGAAAATTACAGTGATACTTTATTTACTGCACTTAAAAATAAGGATTATTCCGTAGAAAGACAAGGGTTAACTCCATCCGATGCATCAAATTTTCCTCAAAATATCATTCTAAGAAAGACTTTCAAAAAAGATGTAGACACAGAAATCATCTTTTCATTTACGCAGGAATATGTTTCACGCTGCGAAGAAGACTTTTTTCAATTTTTAGATGACATTTCTCAAATGCCACTTAATTATAACGTAACAATCCTCTTAAGTGCTGGAGATGAAAGCAATTTTTTCACAATTGCAGATTTTCTACATCCACACGGAACCTGGATTTTTACA
>CACXDK010000233.1 GCA_902766345.1 uncultured Spirochaetaceae bacterium
AGACGGCAAATATGCCGACAACTCCTGCTACAGAATAGATACTGCAATAGCAGACAATATAATATTTTAAAACATAAAAGCCAGAGTTTCTGCAGGTGAAGTACACTTCACAAGATTGCAGAAACACTGGCTTTTTTAATTATCAAATTAATCCCAGTAAGCGAAGAATAAAAATAAACAGGAACAGCGTAAAGATTGAAAGCGTTGTTGTAAACACAACAAGCTGACCAGCAAGAGGACCATCGCCACCCATATTCTGTGCCATAGGGTAAGAACTTACCGCTGTAGGTGTTGCAAATACTATCAATAACATAAACCTTTCAACAGGCGAAAACGGGAACAGCATTGAAATTGCAAAAATTACAAGTGGCAACAAAATCATCTTTACAATAAGAGTGCATGTAAGAATGCGTGCATTCCCCTTCACTGCCGTAAAACGCAAAGTTCCACCCAAAGCAAACAAAGCCAAAGGAGTTGCCATGTCGGCACAAACCTTGAATGGCTTTGCAATAAATGAAGGAATCGGAATATGCAGAAAATAAAATACAGCACCAGCCACAATGCCAAGAATAAGCGGATTGGTACATATTTTCTTTACAAGGTTAAGCTTGCTGGAAGACGCACCGCTAAAATATTCCAGAACAATAACCGCACACACATTATAGATGGGAATAATAAAGGCAACCAGCATAGTAGCCAGCAAGCTGCTTCCACTGCCGTAAATGTTTTCTGCAAGGGGAATAGCAAAAAGCGCAAGGTTGCTGCGGTAAATTCCCTGTACAATAACACCTCTCTGAGGATTGCCCTTTACAACACGCGGTACAATCAGCATCAAAAGAACAATAACCGTAAGTACGCTTATGACAGCAAACAGCACAAAAGGCACGTTCACTTCAAAAGCAGTGTCCATCCAGTAAATGTTCTTAAACATCAACAGCGGAAAAAACGCCTTGAACACAAGAGTATTAAGTTTGTTTAAGAATGATTCTTCCGCCCAGCCAACCTTCCGCACAAATGCCCCGAACGACATGTACAGAAGGAAAGGAATGACCGCATAAAAGGCAATCCAAAAGCTTTCCATAATTTAGAGAAGTCCTCCCATGACGGAAAGCATAAGAGAGCCTATAACAAGAATTATAGCACCTCCCAAGCGTGAAGAAATCTGAGCAAAAGGCATGAGTTCCATGCGGTCAGCAGCAGAAAGAACAGCAACATCACCAGTACCACCCATGTTTGCCATACACAGTCCAGCTGTAATTCCAGCTTCAAGAGGATAGAATCCCACAAGTTTTCCGATTATGGCAGCCCCAAAGAATGCTCCTCCACAGGCTACAAGACAAAGAATAAGATATGTAATGCTAAAGCTCTTTATAACAGTATCAAGGTCAAGATAGCACAGACCAATACCAAACAAAAGCGTAGTCGTAAGGTTCTTCATTATAAACTGGAACCACTGATAACATGCAATTTCTATTTCTTCAGGAAGAAGATTGAAAATCTTACAGATAGCAACAGTAATAATCATCCAGGCATAAGCGTGAATGCTTACAGCAGGAACAAGCATGTTCCAGCATTTTGCAACAATGTAACCGAACGCAAAGAATGAACATGAAACCAAAAGACCTACGCCCATCTTGCCTACACTAATATCATCGCGCTTTTTCTGCATCTCAGGGCTAATTGCAAGCTCCGAAGGGTCTGTAACACCAGCCTGCATCAGCTGACCGTGACCGTTCCAGTTGCCTTTGAGAGTCTTGCTTAAGATTCCGGCTATTACGATAGAAATTGCGTTACCAATTGCAACAGCAGGAGTCATTATGGAAATGGCCTGTGAAGCTGTCATTGTACCAGAACTTTCAAAAATCTTTGAAAGAGGAACAGCACCAGCACCCATTCCACCTCCCATAATAGGAAGTGCAATAAGAAGAAGTGATTTTATTGAACCAAAGCCCATTATTGTTCCAACCAAAGTTGTAAGACCAAAAGAAACAACGACGGCTCCGATAATTGCAGGGAAATATCTTGCAGCGGCCTTTACAAGAAGTTTTCTGTTCATGCCCAGAATGGAACCTGTAATCAATGCTGCAATGTAAAAGTCAAGGAATGCGCCCGTAGGACGGAAGAATTTACGTATATTGCCTACCAAATCAAGATGTGCAAACATGTTGTACTGAGTAGTACCATCGGCAAGCTTTGTAGCGGCAGGCAAAAGGTTAAAGTAATTGAGCAGTGCCACACCGAACAGAACGACAATTGCACCTCCGCCCAAGTAAGAACGGATGATTGGAGCGTGTTCACCAATTTCAAAAAGAATTGTACCCACGACAATCATAAAGGCAAAACATCCTGCCATACCTTCTGGCAAAACACCGAAATAGGTTGCAAGCAGAACTACGGCACCAAAGACTGCAAAATAGTACCACGGCAAGTTGAACAGCGTATACGTTTTCTTCTTTTCCATTAACATTTTCTCCTTACTCAATTGTTTGATTTATTAAC
>CACXDK010000234.1 GCA_902766345.1 uncultured Spirochaetaceae bacterium
GATCGCTTTCACTTGCGAAGCCGCCTTTTCCGTGAATGTATAATATTAAATTCATTTTCGTTTTTTCCTTTTAATCTGGTTTAGTAAATATTTTTCTTTTTCTTCCAGCTTTTTCTGTCTGCGGTTCATAGTTTTGCGTTCCTTCGCATACTCTTTCTGAGCCTGTGAAAATGCCGTAAGAGATTTTGGAATGCCACCGACATTTTTTTGTTCCACCTTTGCAAGCTTTTTGAACCTGATTTTAGTTCTGCTTTTAACAGGCAGAAGAGGCACGTTTGCAAAGCCATGCACCATCCATGTTAAGATTTCTGGATTGCTTGGCTCTGCGCCGAACACATGGCGGCCTGCATAAGTTTTTCCGTCCTCACAGCGTTCAATCAAGGCACACCAAAACTGACCGTCAAAATAGATTGTTGTTATTGTAAAGTTGTCTTCTGTAATTTGCATACATCTTCCTTACGCCGTTTTCGTACAATAAACCGCACGACAGGCGAAAAATGAGAAGAAAGAATTGTGAATCGGATTTATGGGCAAGCCATGTTCCGATTCGGAAAGTAAGATTCTGACCGCCATGACAAGGCAATCAGAATCTCTCGAAAGATGTATTAATAGTTTTTACAGATTCATTTTAGCAAAATGAATAATCATATGCAAGAATATTTTATGCTATTATTTCATTATACGCGATGGCGTTTATTTCGCTGAATTACTCCCATATATTTGCATTAGATTTCGAATTTTCTGCTTTAATTTTTCACGTACTGAAAGAGGTTCAATACACTCGCATTTATCCCCGAAACTCAAAAGCATGTCGTAGTAATAATCGCATTCAATGAAAGGATATTCAACAAGATAGTGTTCTTCATCGTCAGCTTTTATGCATTCAAAGCTACAGAATTCAAGCACTCGGTCGAGGATTGATTTATGAATGCGGAGCTTTATGACGGTCTGCATTTTTTTTGCAGTTTCTTCAAAATCAAGGATTGGTTTTTGATATTCGCGCGGAACAAATTTTTTATCAAGGAGAGTGAGATCGTTCATTCTGGAAAGTCTAAACAGGCGGAAATCTTTTTTTACACGACAAAAAGTCTGAACATACCAGAAGCGGCCTTTTAATACAAGCTGATAGACTTCGGCTGTTCTTTTTGTTTTTTTGCTGTGTCCGTCGATATAGGTAAAGGAAATAAGTCTGTTTTCTTTAAGGGCATCTTTTATGATTTCAAGATTGCGATTTACGTCTGTTTCCCCAAACCATGGAGATAAATCAATTAAAACTTGATTTGCTTTTATTTCAATGTCTTTTGCCTGCTCAGTTGGAATAAGGGTTTTTAATTTTGTAAGTGTATGCTCAACTTCGCGGTTTCGAAGCGTTTTTGGAAGATTGTTTAATCCCATCAAAAGGGCGGAAAGATCATCTCTGGAAAAAACTTTTTTATCAATTTTGAATTGGCTCATAATCTCAATTCCGCCGCTGATACCAGGAGTTGCAGAAACAGGAATTCCTGCCATGCTGATAGCCTCTATGTCACGATAAATCGTACGTTTTGAAACCTCGAACATATCAGCAAGCTCTTGTGCGCTTATCCGCTTTTTTTCGAGGAGAATCATGATTATGCTTACAAGCCTGTCGGTTTTCATATTTTTCTGAATAATTTTAGATTGTTGACATAATGCTGTCAACTTTAAAAAGCTATAATATCAACAGCATCACTACAGATGCAAAATTTTTTGGAGGAAAAAATATGATTACAATTTACATTTATCTGCTTTCAAGTCTTGCAGACTGGGAAATTGGACCTGTTATGGCAGAGCTTAATTCAAAGCGTTTCTTTAAGGCTGATGCTCCACAAATAGTTGTAAAAACAGTTAGCATTTCAAAAGAGCCGGTCAAAACGATGGGAGGTCTTACAATTATCCCGGACTGTACGATTGAAGAAATTGAACTGAGCGACAAAACTTTTTTGCTTTTGCCGGGAGCAGATACCTGGGCGGATTTAAAACACTGTGCAATCATAAAAAAAGCTGACGAATTGCTTTCTTGCGGAGGAACAGTCTGCGCAATCTGTGGAGCAACCGTTGCACTGGCAAATGCAGGACTTTTTAACAACCGTCAACACACCAGTAATGGTGCAGGCTTTCTTGAAATGTTCTGCAAACCAGGTTCTTACAGCGGACAGAAGTTTTATATTGATGAACCTGCCGTAAGGGATAGAAACCTTATTACCGCAAGTGCTACAGGTGCATTACCATGGGCAAAACTGATTATAGAAAAGCTCGGTGTTTTTAAGAGCGAAACTCTTGAAGCTTGGTACGCATATTTTTCTACTGGTAAACCAGAGCATTTTTTTTCATTGATGCAATCAGTACAGAGGTAGCACAAAATAGAAAAATATATAATATATATAACATAAGGAGAATTTTTATTTGATTAAAATTGAATTATTATCAGAAACAAATTTCTGTTTGAAATCATTGGATTCATATAACAGAAAACAGGATGTGAATAAGGTATATCGTAGAATAGACGGAGAATATGCATTAGTAGAATGCAAATATACCGAAGATTGGGACTTAAACAAAAAGCGTTCTGTAGCAAAGCAAATATGCAGTGATGAATATATTACATACATTGCATTAGAAAATGATAAAGTGGTTGGCTTTATAGGACTATTAAAAAAACTTAGAGGTCCGTACATGATTCTTGATATGATGCAGGTATCTTCTGAATGTAGGGGACAAGGCATTGGCAGACAATTATTTGAAGCAGGAAAATCGGAAGCAAGAAAATCTGGTGCGGAGGCTTTGTATATATCTGCCTGTTCTTCTGAGGAGACGATTGCATTTTACAGAGCGATGGGAAGTGGCCTGGCAAGCATTCCTATAAAAGAACTTGCTGAAAAGGAACCATATGACCTTCAGATGATCTGTCC
>CACXDK010000235.1 GCA_902766345.1 uncultured Spirochaetaceae bacterium
CATGAAAGTTTACGCCATCGCGTTTACTTGTCTCTTCAAAAAGTTTATAGAAATGTTCAAATGCCTCATCAAAATCCGTGTCATCAGAATGAAAAGCTGTTACTGACACGGATTTTTTTTCTGCAAGACGGATATTATAGCGCCATTTGCTTTTCATCGCAGCAAGTAAATCTTCTTCCGATAAATTAAGATTTAACAAGACTGTATCAGGCGGTTGAATTGCTACATGAGACTGCTTTAGAGTAAGCTTTTTTACAAGCTCCTGTTTTTCCTCTAGAGAAGTGCAGTCTATTGGAAGATCGTAGCGAATGCAGATTGTATTTGAAGGCAAAAAAGACTTTAACTGTGATGATATTTTCTTTATTCTATCGCAGTAATCCTTTTCTGTCTCGCTTTCTGCCTTTTCAGGAGCCATTGGAATGTAGGCAATGCTCATTTTCTTTATTTTTAATGAGAACGTCCGTACTAAAACCGTTATGCCGTCTTCTACCGCAGAATCAGATTTTGTAAGAGAGCCGTCATTACCTATTGCAAAGAACAGGGGAGACCAGCCGTGGTTCCCCTTGAACTTTGCCCAGAATTCCGTTTGAAGGAATCGCTGTTTCATTAATGAACTTCCCCATTTACAGTGTGAGCTGTTGTAATTGCCTTTCCTGCTGCAATAAGAGGAGTTCCGTTTATTACGGCACTCTTATCTTTTACAGCAAATTGTACCTTAAAGAAGTCATCTGCTGTAATTTCAGCAGGCTTTGCAGCAGAAACATCAGCTCCCTGCAAAATTACAGGAGTTCCAGCTTCTGCCCAAGGAGCTTCCAAAGGCTCTACACAATCTTTACCGTCTGCGTCTTTATAATCTGCAGCAAGAAGCATACCATGACTTTCTACACCGCGCATCTTTCTTGGAGCAAGGTTAGAAGCAAGGATTATATGCTTACCAAGCAAGTCTTCAGGTTTCAGATAATCTCTAAGACCGCTCTGAATGATTCTTTCTGTTCCACTGCCATCATCAAGATGCTCAATATAGAGCTTTTCGCCTTCTGGATTGTTTTCTACCTTTGTAATTACAGCAACCTTTAATTCAATATTGCTGTTGAAAAATCCGCACTGATCTTCTGCAAGAACTGGAGCTGCCTTTTCTTTCTGCTTCTTCTGCTTTTTAGGCTCTTTCTTTTCTTCTCTATCTTTCTGAGTTCCTGCAAACTTTGCACGGAATTCATCAGCAGTCTTTGCATCAAGAGGAGTAAAGTAAACACTAGGATTTGTTACATCAGAAAGACCTTCCATCTTACCAATGTCTGCCCAAGTAAGACCACCTTCAATAGCAGGCACACCAGTACGTGGCTCAGAAATCTGCTTTCCAAAGAAAGACATGATAGTTTCTGTAAACTGAGGCATATAAGGATGAGCCATAATCATCAAATCTTTTATCATGTAGCAAAGATTGTGAATGAGCTTTGCTGCCTTTTCTGGATCAGTTGTTCGTGTCTTCCATGGCTCTGTGTCCTGGAATGCTTTGTTTCCTATGTCTGAAATTGCAAAAATCTCATGGAATGCATCTTTCAATTCTGCCCATTCAAGATGTTCTGTTATTTTTGCCTCATGCTCGCGGACACTCTTCCACAATTCCTCATCTACAGGAGCATCAGGAATTTTTGAGTCATAGTATTTTGTTACAAACAAAAGAGTTCTGTTTACAAGGTTACCAAGATTTCCAATCAGCTCGCCATTGTATTTTTCACGGAATTCTTTCCATGTAAACTGATAGTCCTGTGTCTCTGGTCTGTTGTAGAAAATGTAGAATCTCCATGCATCAGCCTTTATGCCACTTTCCTTTGCATCAGAACCGAATACACCAACGCCCTTACTCTTTGAAAACTTACCGTCTTCATAGTTAAGGTATTCTGTTGAAGACATGTGATAGAGCTTAGTCCAATTGTGACCGCTTCCTAAAAGAGTACATGGGAATACTACAGTGTGGAACGGAATATTATCCTTTCCAATGAACTGGAACAAATCTACAGGAGCTTTGTTTTTAGCTTCTTCGCTTTCTTCTGGACACCACCAGCTTTTCCAGTCAAAAGTCTCTTTTCCAGCTGCTTTAAGTTCATTTGCAAGCTGTTTTGTAATTGACATATATCCGATTGGAGCGTTAAACCAAACATAGAATACTTTGTTTTCGTAGCCTTCTTTTGGTACGGGAATGCCCCATTTCAAGTCACGCGTAATGGCACGCTCGTTCAATCCGTCACGAATCCATGCTTTCGTAATTTTTACAGCGTTCTCATACCATTTTCCTTCTTTGCTTGTCTTTGTCATCCATTCGTCAAGTTTTGAGCTGATTGAAGGAAGGTCTATGTACAGATGCTTTGTATCTTTTACTTCTGGCGTAGAACCACATGTTGAACAGCGCGGGCTTTTAAGCTCGGTAGGGTCAAGCAGAGAACCACACTTTTCACACTGGTCACCGCGGGCATCTTCATAGCCACATTTAGGGCAGATACCGCGAACAAAACGGTCTGCAAGGAACATGTTACAGTGATTGCAGTACAACTGCTTGTTTGAATGTTCCTTTATGTAACCGTTTTTATCGAGAGAGGTAAATAATGACTGGGTGATTTCTGTACATTCTTCATTAGACGTGCGTCCAAATTTATCGAATGCAATATCAAACCAGTCGTATATTTCCTGATGCTGCTTGTAGTAATAATCGCAAAGTTCGCGAGGGGTTTTCTTTACTTCAAGGGCTTTTGTTTCTGTAGCTGTTCCATATTCATCGGTACCGCAGATGTAAAGAGTGTCATAACCACGGCTGCGGCAAAAACGTGCGAATACATCGGCACTCAACATCTGTATGAGATTTCCGAGATGTGGAATATTGTTTACATAAGGTAATGCAGAGGTAATAAGTCTTCTATTCATAATTCACCTATTATAGAAGATTATTATACTATGGTCAATTATGACCGTTTTTCTGCATTTAGAGCTTTACGTTTTTTATTTCTGTAACAAGTTCCCTCATGTAGCTGCTTGAACCTTTTTTCATGACAAGGGCTTTTCCGTCTTTTATGACTACAATAATGTCCTCAACTCCGCATAATGCAACTGGAATGTCGGAATATACAAAGTGGTTCTTGCTTTTTACAGAAACAATTTTATCATTTTCACTTGTGTAGTGCTTTTCAAATGCGTCCCAGCAGCCTACATCATCCCATGTAAATGAAGCTTTTACAGCTGCGGCTTTTTGAGTACGTTCGGCAATGGCATTGTCTACGGCAATGGCTTTTACGGTTTTGTAAGATTCAACCATAGGTTGCCACTGACTTATGCATTTTGTTCCGTTTATGAGAGTGTAATCTGGAGCAGAGGCATTTTCAAAGTTTTTAAAGCTGTCTGCAATCGTGCTTTCATAAGTCTGTATTTCATTCAAAAAGAAGGTGTCTGTAAAGGCAAACATGCCGCTGTTCCAAGAGTATTGTCCACTTGCTAAATACTGCTGTGCGGTATCTGCATCTGGCTTTTCCTTAAACTGTGCAATCTTGAATACAGAGCCGTCATTGTTGATGTTATCGCCATGTTTAATGTAGCCGTAGCCTGTGGCAGCTTCTGTTGGAGGAATTGCAAAGCATACAAAGTTACCTTGTTTTGCAACTTCTGCTGCCTTGTAACAGTCTGCAACGAAATTTGCTTCTGGCTCAATGATGTGGTCGCTTGTGAGTACGAGCATTGTATGTTCGCTTTTATCAAAGAGATGTAAAAGCTTGCATGCAAGAACGAGTGGAGCACAAGTGTGGCGGGCACAAGGTTCTGCAAGAATGTATAAATCTTCCTGCATTTTCTTCTGCTGTTCTGCTGATACCTGCTTTTTTAATGTCTCGCAGTGCTGTGCAACAACATTCTGTATGTCTTCTCGAGTTATGATGAGTATTTTTCCTGTTGGTTTTACTGCAAGCGCCCTTAGTATTGAAGTCTGCAAAAAGGATATGCCGTTCTTAATGGAAAGGAACTGTTTTGGAAAAGCAGGGCTGGAAGCTGGCCAAAGGCGTTCCCCGAATCCACCTGCAAGAATTATGACATCCGAAATTTCTTTATTTGACATTTTATGTTTCCCTTACTATTGATTTATATAGTATAACACTATAGTTTTATTACTGCAATGGGCGGATGTTTGGGCATTATGCCATTGGAGATGGTATCTCGATGATGTCCGCCTAAACCTTTTGACTAAAAGTTCAAAATCTGCTATTATACGTTTATAAGACCAGAAGCAAATTCTGGTCTTGTCCATTTTAAAGCTGCATGTAAAACCTTAGTCTACCTAGATTGGAGGTTCTCCCTAACTAGATTTACTATCCCGCTTAGCTAGATTTAAATCATAATCTAGCTAGATTATGATCCCGATACCGAAGCTTAATGAATCCGTTTCATTAGGCTTTTTTTGTCCGTAACATTACGGTCCACGGTACGAAAACTTACAGTCCACAAGTCGTAGAATTATTGTAAATGAGACGTAAATAGGGATGTCCTTTTTGGGAATCTTAGATGGTTCTGATGAATTTTAGGCGTAGGTGCTTTTTATCTAAGACCTGGTATTTTTTCAAGTTTTATTTGATACCCAAGACAACGAATGACAGCTGTAAAAGTCGTGAGATTAATTTTCTGAGAGTCCTTTGAACGAAGTTTTTGGATTACAGTCGGCGAAACATCTGCTTGTTTTGCTAGTTCTCGTATTGAGATATGCTGTGCTTCCATCTGCTCAAGCATGAACTCCGAAAGGAGAAAATCATTATATTCTTTATCGTAAATTTCTTTTTGTTCGGGATTTTCTGCAAAAAATTTTTCAAAAGTGGTCATTTAGTTTCCTCCTCTGCATCTGGATTACGGCTCATATAATCTTCTCTATTTTTCAAGGCAAGATTCTTTTCATTTTTAGGCATTTTATCGCCAGATTTTCTGTAAGCGTTCGTGACAATAATCTTGCAGCCCTTTTTGAAGAAAGCAAGGTAACGATCAGGCTGAGGCTTGAGTGCAAATATTCCGTCTCCCTCATTTCTGAATTTCGTTATGTCATTGATTTTCCCAAAATCGCCCATTCTCTGACAAAGCATCAAGAATTTTCTCTTTTGGTTCAAATCACAAGATTCGTAATAATCATA
>CACXDK010000236.1 GCA_902766345.1 uncultured Spirochaetaceae bacterium
CAGAAGGAGTTGCCGTTGAGGTATTCCCAGACGCTGTAAAGATGGGAAAGCAGTATGCTTTGACAGAAAAGAAATGCATTCCCTGGGGCATTCTTATCAGTAAGGAAGAAGCCGAAAGCGGTAAGATGACTCTGAAAAATCTTCAGACCCGAGAGCAGTTTGCAGGTATTACGGCAAAAGAAGCCGCACAGAAGATTCTCAGCGGTAATAAATAATTACAGGTATAAAACAAAAAAGCCTTTCACAAATCTGTGAAAGGCTTTTTTGTTTTTTGTAAAGGCAAACTGTCTTTTATTTATTCAGTTTAGCAGCGGCTTTTTCCGCCTGCATTTTATTGTCATAGATTTTTACGGCAGAAGCTTCAAGCCATCCGTCTTCAAAACCATACCAGACACTTACAACTTTCTGTCCGTCGGCATTTTTTCTTGTAGAAATTCTTTTTCCCGTCACTTCAAGAATATCACCACGGCGTACATGATTTTGAACCTTGCTTTCATAAGAATCTGATTCCCGAAGCCCTACAAGAGGGTCTTTTACAAGAGCCCAATTGCTGCCTGGAAGATATGCAAGTGGATCATTATCTGGAAAAGAAAAGGTTATTTCCTTTTTCTTGCCACAGCTAGAAAGAATAAGTGCAGAAAAAATAATTGTCAGAAGAAAAAGTTTTTTCATCGGGATTCCTTCAATACAAAGTCTTTTACCTGTTCATAGATTTTTAAATCACTGTCTACAAAATTAAGATTAGGTATGTCCATTACATCTACCCAATCATATTCTGTATGTTCAGTCAGAACATATTTTGTTTCCATTCCATTATGTGGAACAAATATTCTGTACGCATTAAGCTGTACTTTCTGACCGTTATGTTCAAATTCGGAGGATGCAACAAGATTGCCTACTTTTACATCCACACCAAATTCTTCATTAAATTCACGGGTTACAGCCTGATTGTCACTTTCGCCCTTTTCAACTTTTCCACCAGGGAATTCCCATCTGCCACCCATCTGTCCGACAGGATTTCTATGGGCAACAAGAACTTTATTGCCGTCCAATGCAATGCAGGCTATAGAACTCTTAGACATAAAAAACTCACTTTACAGGAACAAAACTTTAGGCAAAATAAAATGAAGAACTGCAGCAATCATGCATGCAACTCCAATGTACTTTCTATTGTCTACAAAAAGTCCCTGAACATGTTCTGGAATAATACTGTCAGAAGAAATTGAATAATACTCAATTAAAAGTGCTGCACCGCCAAGAAGTGAAGTTACAGCAGGAATAAGGTCACCAACTACGGCAACATCATACGAAGAAAGCAGCTTCATGATGCCTGCAATAACACACAGACCGCCAAGAACAAGTCTGAATGTAGAATTATCAAGACCGTCGAATCCGTTCAAAAGCTCAGGTTTTGTACTGTCTGAAATTTCAGAAGCATCATCTAAATCATCACCAACTGTTAAATCTTTACAATATACTAAAATTAAACCAGTCAAGAGATTAAACAGAATAGAAAGAAAATAAAACTGTATCATTTTAAACTCCGTATGCATTCATTATAGTATGTAATTACAACTTTGTATACCATTAACACCGCTACAAATAAATAAAGCCAGCTCTTATCAAGCTGGCTATTTATTATCTATGCTATAGTTCTTCTATCTATGTTCTACAGAACATTTTATAACTCTACTGTCATCTCCACAGGTGACAACACAGGAAGCAGAATAGGCTTCATAATCAGTAAAAGTTGCACGCACAAAAGCTTCTTCTTTTTGGCTCATGTCAAAAGAATAGGCAGTTGCATATTCTGCAACCGTATTTCCGTCTGTATCAAGAAGGGAAAACACAACAGAAAGATTGCGAAATCCTTCAGTAGCATTTTCATTCCTAAACTTTTTCATTTTCAAACTTGTATAAACATTATCCTGAAATGCAAATGCCGTAAGTTCACAGGTAACACCGCCAACGGTATCTACATTTGACTTTGCAGAAAAAATGCTCATTACCAGCATGAGAACAAAACACATCATCATAGTAATGAACAGAATTCTATTACCTTTACTTGCAACAAGAACTTTAAACATGCCACGTGCAGGAGCATCTTGTCCTGTTGCAATGTTACGGTATTTTTCAGCTTCGTACTTGCGGAAATCGCCTTTTTTATAGTGAAAGACCAAAGGTTCTTCACCTTCTGTATACCCGTCTATCTGATTGTCTCCAAAAGCCATAGTGCACCTTAGTTTTTAAGGACAGACTGAATAAGGGAATCTGTCCTCCACCAGTTGATTTCCGCCTTATCATTCTTTACAAACAGAACAGACAGAATTCCGCTATTACTTAAATCAAGTGAATAATAAAGGATTTCTTTTCTGTTTACAGGAAGGTTTCTTTTTAGTATTCTCTGACCATCCCTCTGAATCATCTGAATATTAAAGCCAGAATCTGTATTTACAAAAAAGAAAAACCAGCCGTTTTCAGTAATGCCAAGAAAGTCATAAGGAATCTCGTAGCGTTCGTTTGAAAAGCCTTCTGTATTCTGTTCTGTATAAGGCAGAATCTCCATTGGCTCGCCAAATTTACCGTCTTCTATGTTAAGGGAATAGATATAAGAACCATTGAATGTCATGCCAGACTGCAAGTGGCTGGCATCATCTATTGTACTTGAATAGTAGTCAATCTTAAGATAGAGCATGCGGTCATTATAGTCAGGAACAATATTGGTTATGCTGTGCCATCCTTTCGCAGCTTCATCGCTTTCAAATGGAGACGGCACATTCTGTTTGTAAATTGGCATTTTGTACAGAAGGTAACCATCGGATGAAAACCAATAAATAGTGTAGTTTTCATTTGAATAGGTAATTACAACAAGTTCATTATCATTAGTCGCATGAATAGATTTTATGTAAGGGAATGGCATTCCGCCTGGTCCCTGCTGTCCAATATAATCCATGTACTGACCTTCACTGTTAAAGCGAAGTACTATCTGGCTAAGAACCTGTCCGTTTTCAGAATCCTGATCCTGTCTGTCAAAAGGGAATTTATCAACGGCATAAAGATATTTTCGAGAATCTACCGTAATGGCAGAAAGCTCATTAAAATCATAGGCAACGGCTCGTCTGGTAGCAGCTTTTGCACTGTCATTACCAGCATAAGAAGGAGCTTTGTTGTACTGAGGATTGTAATAAAAAGTAATCAAATCTCCGTAACTGCTCATCTCCATAATCTTAAGTGTTTCGGAGTTCATTATGTAAAAGAAACCATTCCTCATGACAAGGGAGGTTTTCATATCATTCACAGTGGAAATATCAAATATATTAAGCTGATTCTCAAAATTACCGTATTCAAGCGTAAAGATTTCTTTTTTTTCAAGGGTTGCAATGCCTCCGCTACGAGTACATCCCGTAAACAGCATTGCAAAAGAAATGCAAAGTACAATTGCACATAAGAGCTTTTTCATTGCATTAATAGAATAAAGAATAACACCCGTATTGTCAATGTAGGAAAAAAGATATATAGTAGTAAACATTATGTTTGACAAGGTATTGACATTTTTATTCGGATCACAGAATGAACGTGATGTAAAGGCTTTAAAGCCTATTGTAGAAAAAGTAGAAGCAAAGGAAAGCTGGGCTAAGGCTTTCAAAGATGAAGAGTTCCCAGTACAGACACAGGCTTTTAAGGATCGTCTTGCAAAGGGCGAGACTCTGGATGATATTCTGCCAGAAGCATTTGCTTTGGCTCGTGAAGCAGCTTACAGAGTTCTTGGTGAACGTGCTTACCCTGTACAGATTATGGGTTCTTTAGTACTTAATAGCGGACGCATTACAGAAATGAAAACTGGTGAAGGTAAAACTCTTATGTGTGTTGAGGCAGCATACCTCAATTCCCTTTCCGGTAAAGGCGTTCATATTGTTACCGTTAATGATTACCTTGCAGAACGTGACTCCCAGTGGATGGGACGTGTTTATAGATTCCTAGGTCAGACAGTCGGATGCATTTTAAGCGATATGGATAATGATGCAAGACGTGCAGCTTATGCCTGCGATCTTACATACGGAACTAATAACGAATTCGGATTTGACTATCTTCGCGACAACATGCAGATTGACCCTTCCAGAAAAGTTCAGAGAGGATTTAATTTCTGTATAGTTGACGAAATTGACTCCATCCTTATTGATGAAGCAAGAACACCTCTTATCATTAGTGGACAGGGTGAAGATGATACATACAAGTTCCATGAGGTTGACAAGTATGTAGATCGCTTCGAGGAAATGGAAAAAGATCCTAAAACAAATGATTACCCTGATGAAGTTGATTTAACTCCAGAAGAGCGTGCAGCACTTAAAGGTGATTATAAAGTTGATGAAAAGAGCAAGAGAATTTCTTTCACCGATAAGGGTATGAATAAGATTGACTCTATTCTTCATGACAAAAAGCTTATTGAAGACGGTACAACTGTATTCGATGAGCAGAACTTTGAATATGTTCACTACTTTACACAGGCTTTGAGAGCACATGTTTTGTACCATGCTGATGTTGATTACGTTGTAAAAGACGGTCAGGTTCAGATTGTTGATGAATTTACAGGACGTATTCTTGAAGGCCGTCGTTATGGAGACGGTTTGCATCAGGCAATTGAAGCAAAGGAACACATTAAGATTGCACAGCGCAACCGTACCCTTGCAACAATTACCTTCCAGAACTACTTCCGTATGTACGAAAAGCTTTCTGGCATGACTGGTACAGCTGCAACAGAAGCTGTTGAATTTAACAAGATTTACAATCTTGATGTTGTCGCAATTCCTACAAACAAACCTGTCGCACGTAAAGATGAAGATGACGAAGTATATTTGAATGAATCTGATAAGTGGAATGCAATTGTAAAAGAAGTTGCAGAATGTCACAAAAGCGGTCAGCCAGTTCTTATTGGTACTGTTTCTGTTGAAAAGTCAGAACATCTTTCTGCCCTTCTTACACGTCACGGAATTCGTCACGAAGTTTTGAATGCAAAAAATCATGCCCGCGAAGCTTTGATTATTGCAGAAGCTGGTGCAAAAGGTGCTGTTACTGTTGCAACAAACATGGCAGGACGCGGTACAGATATTAAACTTGGTGGAAGCCCAGAAACAAGAGCAAGAAAACGTGCAGGTTCTGAAGCTACACAGGAACAGTATGAAGCAGCTCTGGCAA
>CACXDK010000237.1 GCA_902766345.1 uncultured Spirochaetaceae bacterium
GCATAAAGGTGAAAACGGAAGGCAGGGGCATCCTATGTGGAACAGGGAAAATGGACAAATCCTTTTTGTGCCAGGAAGTCCTTTTACTGATCCGTCATATCATCTTCCACATTTTTATGAACTGTTTGCAGAATGGGCAGATGAAGAGGACAGACCTTTCTGGAAAAAGGCTGCCAACGCAAGCCGTGAATATCTTGTGACTGCATGCCATAAGGAAACAGGCTTGAACAGTGAGTATGCAAATTTTGACGGCTCACCAATGACCGAAGACTTGCCTTGGGGAAACTTTGGCGATTTCTTTAGCGATGCATACCGCACCGCCGCTAATATTGGTCTTGATGCAGAATGGTTCAACATCAATAAAGGACAGTATGAGATTCCACTTAGAATGATGCGCTTTTTCGGCACTGACCTTGAAGCAGTCCGCTGTGCATATAAAGTAGATGGTACTCCACTTGAACGCCCTGTTCTGCATCCTCTTGGACTGCTTTCTACAATGGCACAGAGTGCTCTTGCTGTTCCGTACAGCAGTGAAAAGGGTAGTGATTTTGAGACTGCAAGAAAATGGGTTGAATGGTTTTGGAATGAACCAATGAGAAAGGGCAAGAGACGCTACTATGACAATTGTCTTTATATGTTCGCGCTTCTTGCCCTTTCTGGACGATATAGAATTTGGTAATGTTCAGATATTAAAATTAAATTTGAACAGTGAATTTTTCCAGAACGTATTCTGGATAGTAAGACAGTTTTGCTTTTCTGAGTCCTTCAATGCCAAGATCTTCTTCTCGGTTTATGAATTCAGATTGCACTGTCTTTGCAAATTCATTGTTTATAATGGCATAGCCGCCATCTCTGCCAAAAGCTGAAAGGCACTTTTCAAAGTGAACGTCTGTCACCTTTTGGCTTAAAAGACTTGCAATGCAGAAGGCGGCTGGTGTGCCTGAAATATAAAGTACACCGCCTGTCATTCCGCAGTGTTTTGAAAAAGTGTCATAATTTTCAAGTGCGAAAAAAATAATTTTCTTTTCAATTTCCAAGTCTGAAAGTGTGCCCATTGCTAAAGCATTTTCTGTATTTTCTTTTAGCCAGTTTTCTTCGATTGTCCGCACGGCATCGAAATTGTTTTTGCTTAACAGTTCAAAATTATATTCTGCGTATTTGTTTTGAAACTGATGAATATGGTTTCGCTTGCGACTATATTTTTTTCCTGCAAGGTTTGCCAGGTTTTCTGTTTTGTAAATGTAGTCGCCCGATTCTGGCGTTGGTGTAACAATTGCCGTCGGGTAAAGTTGCACCAGAGTGTCTTTTTCTTCGGCTGTGATGTTTTCAAAAATGAGCTTTTCGCCCTGAGTAGAATTGGCATTGACAAAATTCGTTATAACATTAGTTACAGGTGTGTCGGCTCCTTGTACAGTGCCGTTGACATTGTGAGGAAAGCTGTAACGGACTTTTCCGTCTTCATAAAATCTTTCAAAAATCCAGTCGCCTTCAATTACAATTTCCGAATTAAATTTCTTTTCGTACAAAATAGAATTCAATGCGCTGTAATTGTTTGCAACAAAGTTGTTGCTCAAAGCACATTTTTGAAGGATTTCAATTTTATCTATTGAAGTTGGTTGCCAATCCATGCATACCCCTAGCTTTTACTGCCAAACAGTTTTTTATTCAATGCACTCAAGCCTGTAAATGCATTCCATTCGTGTTTTGAATTGAAGGTTATTGCACTTGAAAGCCCTGCATGCCACATCAGATGTCTGAACTGTGCAAGAATTAATTCCAAGCGGGTGTATTCACATCCGTCTGGTTTCTGCAAAAGCTGTTCCGATGTAAGAGTTTCAAAATATGCATCAATCTTGGCTTTTACGTAATCATAATAATCCAAGAGTTGCTTTTGCGAAATTACAATGCTTGTGTCCGCTACATAACCGTCACGCTTTGGATCAATGACGCTAAGATTTTCTGGAATGCCAAAAAGCTTTTCGCCTTCATAAACATAGTCGCATGGATTAATAAAAAATCTGTCTAGCGAATGCAGGTAATGAAAAATGTAGCGGGAATTGTTTTCTGCATCAAAGACCGTGTTCAAATCTGCCATAATAAGCTGATCGTGGATATTGATGAAATTTATTTCCTGCTGATTTTTTATTTGTCTTATAATTTCTTCCATTGTGTGTGTTTACCCTCTCTTAAAGTTGTTTCTGTAAGTATATCATATCAATCAGCTGAACGCCAGCTTCAAAAATTGCATGATCATAATTTTCCGTAAAGAAATTTTTTACAACATGATGTCGTTTGAAGCCGCATTTTTCATAAAAGGGTATTGTAAGCGGACTGTCGCCAGTTCCTACTTGAAGTGTTTTGTATGCACCTTTGTATTTTTGTGCAACAAAGTCTATGAGCTTTTTGCCGTAGCCTTTCCCCTGACAGTCTGGCTTTGTTGCAATGTTCTTAATTTCAAGAATGTCGTTCCCTTCATCCGTAACAACACATTCTGCTTTTACACCGCCATCTTCCAGCACAAACATTGTGCCTTTTTCAAGATAGCGGTCAATCATGTCTTCCTGCTCATCCGCAAGAAGTAAAAGATCGAGATACTCTTTTTTATTTGTTTTAACTTGTTTAATTTCCATAATTAATCTCAGCTTTTCTTTTCGCTTATGAAAAGTCCTGTTATTGTTATTAAAGTTCCAGCTGCACCAAGCAGAGTAATTTTTTCGCCCAAAGCAAAGAATGCAAAAATTGCCGTTACTACAGGAATAAGATAGATTGCACAGCTTACTTTTACAGTGCCCACAATCTCGCAGGCTTTGTTCCACATTGCAAAGCACATACCGCTTGCAAGCACTCCCAAAAAGAGCAGGTTTATCCAGTTCAAAGGCTTTGAAAATCTTGCCATATTAATAGTTTTGCTTACATAAAAATAAAGCGACTGAATAAAACCGTTGTCTTGCACAGGTTGCACATCAGAGTGCGGTGTAAGACCCCATCCCATAATAGAAAGAGGAATCATCATCAGTACCGCAAAAAAGAAAATGCGTCTGGTGGAACATATTCTGTTGTATTTCTTTTTGTTCAGAATGGAAATGAACATTGAGTAAAAGCCCCAGCATATTCCGGAAAGCAAGGCAAGTACATCTCCTTTTGGATTAAGTTTTAGGGCTGTGTCACCGTTAAAACATACAAGTACAACGCCTAAAATAGAAATGATAAAGCCTGTTATGAACCAAAAAGAAAGATGTTTTTCTTTTAGGAAAATCTGGCTGATTATTGCTGTAAAAAGAGGGCAGATGCTTACAATGACGCTTACGTTTGAAGCATTTGTAAAATGAATTGCAATGTTTTCCGTAAGCTGATACAAAACAACCCCCGAAAGACCTGCCAGTGCAAAAAGAATGTTGTCTCGGGTTTCAATTTTTTCAAACTTTGGATGTATAACCAAAAGTCCTATGTATGCCGCAATAAACCTATAGAAAAGGATTTCCAGTGAAGAAAAGTCATTCAATAGATATTTTGTGCAGACAAAGGTAATTCCCCATATAAAAATAGAAACTGCGGCAAGAAAAATGCCCCAGAGCTTAATTCTGTTCTCATTCATAATGCGAAAATATATCACATATAGGATTTTGGTGCTATATGCTAAAAAAAAAAGAGCTGTGCGGAAACTATGTTCCACACAGCTCTTTTTTATGTCTCTATTTTACCACCAGGCAAAGAACAGCCCTGCCAGTGGTGAAAGTACAATCATTATTACAGAAAACGAAAAGCTTTCTATAGAAATGAGCGTTGCCCGTTGTTCCGACGGGAACATATCCTGCAGAATGGCGTTTGTTCTTACCTGCAAGGCGTCATCTGACATGGCGGCAATAAATCCGCCCAAAGTCATTACAACATAAAGCCCTGAATGTTCCATGACAATTCCTAAAAGAATTACCAAAGTGGCTGCGGTAAAGATTACCCTGTAGCGTACATTTTTTGCGCACAGGATTATCTTTGCACCAGTAACACCGCCTGCCTGCATTACAAGAAGGGCAATGCCGAGTGCCCATTTCGGAATGCCAGCCATAGGAAGCTTTGCCTGCAAAAAGAACAGAAGCAATATATCTAGTGCGCCTACAAAGGAATTTGTAAACATAAGAAGCATTGCTTTTCTTGCTTCCTTTAAGAACAGAAGGCTTTGCTTAAAGCAGTTAAGAATTTCCTTCCATATATTTGCTTTCTGCTTTGGCTTTTCCAGGCGGATTTCTGTAAGGCTTGAAAGAATTGCAAGCTGTACAATGCCGAAGGCAATGCCTGTTGAATAGGCAAGTTTGTAGCCAATAAAAAGCGAAAATCCTGCAAA
>CACXDK010000238.1 GCA_902766345.1 uncultured Spirochaetaceae bacterium
AATGATTGTGTTGGAATTGAAGATGCCGAAGCTGGAGTAGAAGCCATCAAAAAAGGAAGCCTTACAGCAGTGGGAATAAGTCCTGATAAATCGCTTACAAAAGCAGACATGCAGGTAACTTCAACAGCAGAATTGACGTATGAAATCTTGAAAAGTTTAATGGAGGAGTAGATGAAAAAATATGATGTCGTCGCATTAGGCGAAGTACTTATAGACTTTACATACTCAGGAACAAATGCAGACGGGAAAAAAGTATATGAAGAAAACCCAGGCGGAGCACCTGCAAACTGCGTGTGTGCAGCAGTAAAGCTTGGAGGCAAAGGTGCTTTCATTGGCATGACAGGTCACGACTCTTTTGGAGAAGACACAAGAGCCGTACTGAATAGTCTTAATGTAGATACAAGTGGCATGAGGTACAGCGACAGCCAGCACACAACGCTTGCTTTCGTCAGCCTTGCCCCGAACGGAGAACGCACATTCAGTTTCTGCCGAAACCCGGGAGCAGACACACAGATAAAGCCAACAGATCTGGACAAAGACATGCTTGCAAACGCAAGGATTTTGCACATAGGCTCTCTTTCGCTTACTGACGAACCTGCAAAAAGTACAACTTTAGCCGCAATAGAAGCCGTAAAAAAAGCAGGGGGACTTATTTCCTACGATCCAAACTATCGCGCAAACCTGTGGCATGGAAGAACAGATGCAATTCCTTTAATGAAAAGCATTTTTCCAATGGCAGACAGCGTAAAGGTTTCTGATGAAGAGTTGGAACTTTTGTTTGGCAAGGGCATTTCTTACGAAGATGGAGCAAAACAAATTCTTTCGCAGGGCGTTTCTTTGGTACTGATTACACTTGGTTCAAAAGGCGTATACTATGCAACAAAGAAGGGCTTTTGCGGACAACTTAGCGTACCAAAAGTAAAAGTTGCCGACACTACAGGAGCGGGAGACAGTTTTAACGGAGGTCTTCTTTACCGTCTTACACGCAGGGAAAATCCTTTAAGCTTTACAAAAGAAGAAATAGAAAAAGACATTTCTTTTGCAAATGCCGTAGCCTCACTGTGCGTAACAAAACGAGGGGCAATTCCCGCATTACCAACACTTGCAGAAACACAAGCTTTTATAGCAGAGCATGGAATGTAAAATATTTCTATGCATAATCGCATTACGATATGTTTTGCATAAATAAATTGACTTTTGCATAAAAAAAAACTATAATTTAATAAAGATCCTATTAAGGTGAAAGTGGGCCACATGCCATGCGTTCGAAAGAACCTAGCCTTATACAGGGTCTATTTTTTTGCTTCAAGCGGATTTTTAGGTTTATAATAATTGTTCGGATACTTTTTTGTGTCAAAAATGTCATGCACAAGGCATATTTTATCTTTTAAGAAATTGTAATGTCCGAATTCATGCTTTTCATAAGCCCTTTGAATTGTCCATAATACATAATCAGCAGCCCAAAGCAATGGTTCTTCACTATTTTTTTGAATGATAATCCTTATTTTACTCTCATTTTCTTTATGCCATTTATTTTTAAATGCATCTATCGCTGTTTTTATGGCATCCTGCATATTATCCTGACGGACAACACTTCCCATTGTAGAAAAATAACAGTCAATTTCAGAATACAAATGCAACCGATTTTCCAACAATTTTGAAACTAAATATTTATACAACCGTTCTGTTTTCAATTCAAATTTGTTTCTAAAAGTAGTTTCATTTTTTCTGGCAACAATGCAATAAAAAGTAAAATCTAAATTTTTCAATAATTTATAGACCTTCATCCTCACTTCCGCACAGTCCATACAAGCATGAAACATAGTACTTGTAGATTCGGAAACAGAAGGTATCATTGCAAGATAATCATCAGAGAGTATTTCTTTTTGTAAATTGAGTAACGATTCCCTAATAGATTTTGGATTTTTTGTCTCAAGATAGCCAACCATAAAGACTTTGCTTGCTTTACCTTCCGCCACCAAATTCACGCCCTTTCTTCCCAATATCTGAGGGTCACCAGCTTCATCAAAATAATAATACGCTTTTACAGGTTCTGTTTCTTTCATCTGTACATCTCAAATACATTATACCATAAAAATAAGATGGTAAAAAGAAGGCTGTCCAAAACGGACAGCCTTCTTTTTTTTATTCTAATTTTTTTTATTCAAACGTTACACTATCTTCATCTTCTTCATTTACAACAACAAACCATTTGCCTGGTGCGTTTACCCAGTATTTCTTGAAAACATCAAGAACCTGAGAAGCTGTTGCATCATGGATTTGCGAAGCAACGTTACGGGTGTGCAAAGGATCATTGTATGCAAGCAGATTATATACAATGCTTGCTCCCATTCCCTGAACAGTTGCCTGAGGACTATAGGTTGCAATAATCTGAGCATTCTTGTAACTCTGAAGCCTCTTATCTATAGAAGAAAATTCATACTTACCATCTTTTGTTGTACTGTCAATAAGCTTTCCTTGTGACATGTATCCGCGAGCCTCATTTACACGAGAAGCAAAATGTTCCAAATCAGACA
>CACXDK010000239.1 GCA_902766345.1 uncultured Spirochaetaceae bacterium
AATCTGCTCAGGATACAAAGAGCCGAAACTGTCAACAATGTAAATTACGTCTACAGGAGACCTTCCAAGCATATCCAAAGCAACGCGGACATCACCTTCCTGTGCTGTAGAAATTGCCATGATATTGCAGGAAACTTCATAGCCTTTTTTCTTTGCATCTTCAATCATGTCAATTGCGGTAGGCATTTGATGTACATAGCAGGCAACACGGACTAAATCCAAAGGGCTGTTTGATTTTTCATGAATATCTTCTTTATAATCACAACGGCCAACATCTGCCATTACAGCAAGTTTTACCTTTTTGTCGGTGACATCGCCAATCATATCAAGAATGTCATCGTCGTTACTGAATTTCCATTTACCAAACTTTTCAACATCGAACAGTTTTTTAGATGCCCTGTAACCAACTTCCATGTAATCAACGCCAGCGTCACAGTTTGCTTTATACAAAGCCTTTGCAAATTCATCTGAAAAATAAAAATCGTTTACCAAACCGCCGTCACGCAATGTAGCATCAAGAACCCGAATGCCTTCACGATAGCCCATAAGAGATGAAATCTCTTTCATTTTTTAACCTCTTTCATCTTGTTTTTATTGTAATACATTGCCTCATCTGCACGTTTGAACACATCTGCATACGTTTTATCAACAGAAGAATCGTACACGGCTAGGCCTCTGGCTATTGAAAGCGTAAGTTCTAATCCTTGAACCTGTTCGGTATCTGGAACTTCTATTTTTTCGTTTGACATTGTAAGATCAAAGGCTTTTATCAATGCATCTCTGTTAATATAGTCCGAATTTTGTAAAACTGCAACAAATTCATCGCCACCAATTCTAAATACTGGGCTGGATTTAAATGAATGACATATAAAAGAAGAAGCTGTAATAATCAGCTTATTACCAGCTTCATGACCATATTTGTCGTTTGTAGTTTTAAGATTGTTCACATCAAAAACAAGCACGCCAAAGTTTTTCATGATTTTTGAAGCAATCTTTGTTTCATACTCCGAAACAAACTTTTTATATGCAGCAACGTTTTTAATGCCAGTCAAGGCATCGGTATACATATATGTAGGCAGCATGCGGATTGCTTTTCTAAAGTTTTCCGCAAGCATTCCAATTTCATCATTAGATTTACAAGAAATGTTTATGTCCGTGTTACCAGCAGCAATTTCCTTTATTGCCCCGTTAAGTTCCAGCAGAGGATTAATTACATGTCCCACACTGTAAATAGCAACGATTATTAACAAAAGTCCTACTATTAAAGTGGCAACAATCATGAACGGAAGAATCTGACGTTTTTCATTATTAATTTCATTTGTCGGAATTGTAACAACAAGATGCCATCCATTTGAAAGAATAAAGGTTTCGCGAAGGGCATCTTCTTCATTGTCCAGAATTGTACCAAATTTATAATCTTTGTGGTAAATTACGCTCCCCTTCTGATCAAGAAGATACGCAGAACCTGTTTTGTACGGGTTAATTTCGTTTATTTCACGCATTATGTAGGAAAAGTCCACATCCATGCCAACAATGCCAACCAGTTGATTTTTTATGTAAACAGGAATGATGTAAGAAACCATATAGATTCCTACATTTGCATTATAATATGGAACAAGCCAGGTTGGCAGACGGCGGTTGACTGGCACATAATACCATCCTACATGTTCCATATCATTAGACGGATATTTTGAAATGTCTATGCAATGTTCTGGCATGAACATCTGTGTATTTGGCGATTTAAACCAGAAGAACCCTTCCGTCGGCGAAAACATTTTTGGATTGTAGCGCATGTAACAGGACAGGGCATAATTTGTGTTTGAAACAAGACTGTATGAAAGATATTCAAGTTCCTTGGTGACTTGATTGCGGTAGCCTTCATCTTTAGTAAGACTTTCAAAGTCGGTTATGTGACCTATAGTTATATCTTCAAGATAATTTACTGACTGTTCAAGATTGCTGATAATGACGTTAAGGCGCTGTCGTTCAGCAGCACCGACAAATAAAAGAGCATTATGAGAGTTCTGATCTATTACGCTCGTTACCTTAAAAAGTCCGATTCCGCCAACAATAATAGAAGTCAAAAAAACACAGACAACTAAAAGAAAAACAAGCTTTTTCTTTATAGAAAACATACTGTTTTATATATTATAATCCCGTTCTGTTGTATTTGCAACAAGCAGTTGTTCCAGAGTTTCAAAAAGAATGTCTGGATTAACAGGTTTTGAAAGATGTGCGTTCAATCCCGACTGCAAACTTTTCTGCACATCTTCTTCAAAGGCGTTTGCTGTAAGAGCAATAATCGGAATGCTTTTTGCATCATTCCTATCCAATCCTCGTATTGCTGAAGTTGCTTCCAATCCATCCATTTCGGGCATCCGCATGTCCATAAGAATAGCATCATAATAGCCTTCAGCACTATTCTTAAATGACTCCAATGCAATCAGACCATTTTGGGCAACGACTGTTTTCACGCCACGTTCTTCCAAAATCATCTGAAGGATATCTGCATTTATTTCAACATCTTCTGCAATCAGAATTCTTTTTCCAGACAGATCAATATGTGTCACATTTTTAACAGGCATGTTACCATCAGATTTTTCTTTGCAGTCTTCAAGCGTAAGTATTACAGTAAATTTTGTTCCAACATTCTTTTCACTTTCAACCTTTATTTCACCGTTCATCATTTCTACAATGCTTTTTGTTATGGACATGCC
>CACXDK010000240.1 GCA_902766345.1 uncultured Spirochaetaceae bacterium
AAAAAGCTTTCCGAAAAATCATCAGCAGCTTTCTCTGCCATAGAAAAAGTTTTCAGACGGTAAATCGGCTCTGTTTCACTTTCTGCATTTTTGTATAAATTGTAGAAAGCATCGCATTTTTTACGAAGTTCCGGCTCTAAAAGATTCCAGGCATCCCTACGGTTTATGTACGCAATGCATTTCCATTCAGTTTTTCCCCGTTTTTCAGGCTTTGTAGTCTGTAACGCCTTTAAGACAACATCAGAAGTGATATGAGACTTTATTTCAAGGGATTTTTTTGACTGCGTTTTGCCATTCTGCCCAGAAAATGTGGACTCTGCATGTGTTTCTGTATGAATTTCCGTATTAAAGTAAGCAGAAAGGGCATTTATTGCGTTGGATTTTGCTTCCTTTGCCGACTTTCCAAAACATTCCTGCGCAATGTAGTCTGATTTTGGAAAGTCTGAGCTTATGTCAGCTGCAAAGAAGGAGAAAGAAAATAGCGAAAAGAATAATGCAAAAGTCTTACGTCTAAAGTGCATGAAACTGATGTCTTTTTGTAGGTCCACTGTGGCAGCATTCGGGAATATCGCTAGGAAGTTCATCACAATAAATTGTTAATCCACAATGGTTACATTGATATGGTTTATCTCCAAAACTCCCCAATATGTGCCAAGAATGTGGCGCTGTAGAACAAAATTTATCACCTGTACAATTTAATGAAGATGGAAAGTCGCCTGCTTTTTTGATAACTGAGTAACATTTACTACACTGATACCAACGAATAACCTCGGGTTTTGTTGCTTCTTCTGCCTTCCATCTTGCAAGTTGTTCTTTTCTGCGAGCGGCTTTTTCCTGTTCTTTAGCCCATTTATAATTTTGCTCTTGTGCCCAGGCTTTTAATTCTGCATCATCTTTATTTGTATTTACCATGATATCCACATCATCTTTATAATACTTTTGTGCAAGTTCCGGGCTATTAAAAAAGAATAAAGGAGTACGGTAAAATTTTTCATCAAACTCTATTTGAAGATAATAATTGCCGGCTGGAAGCGGATACTCGTTCATAATAGACCACTCACGATAGCTTTGCATAAATTCACCAGCATTTTCCTCATGCTCTGTAAATGTTAGAAATATTGTATCAAAACGAATTGGAATATGTACATTTTCATATCTTTGTCCCGATCGGATGTCAAGAGTAGCTTCATAATCATCAACAGGAAAGGTGTTCATAAAATTGAGTTTTATTCTTTGTCCACGCTCGGAGAATAATGCAGCTTTTAGAGTAGTAGGGATAAAACCATGTTTTTGTCGACACTCAAGAACATTGATAGCCAAATCAAATTCTACAACTCGATGTATTTCACCAAATGGATAAATATACAATGAACGTATATCTTTTAAAATACAATTTCTCATATAATCTGGCTTGCATTTCTCGAACCATTCATGATTATTATAATTTACATCCTGATATACATCTGTTCTTTCCACATGAGGATTTTCCAGTATGACATATTCCATATTCTGCAGATTCTTCTTTGCAGTTTCATTTCCGTTTGAGGCGGCCTTTGTGTACCACTGAACGGCTGCATTCTTGTCTTTTTGAACACCCTCGCCATATTGGTAAGCCCAGCCAATATTACATTGAGCAGAGGCATCCCCCTGTTCAGCAGCTTTTAACCACCATTTTGCAGCTTCTACGGGATTTTTCTCTACACCTTCGCCGTTTGAATAGTTATTTCCAAGACAACGCTGTGCTTCGGAATTACCTTGTTCCGCAGCTTTCAGCCACCATTTTGTAGATTCTTCAAGGTTCTTTTCTATACCTTCACCACAATAATATCTATTAGCAAGATAACATTGTGAAGTCGCATTGCCCTGTTCCGCAGCCTTTTGCCACCATTTTACAGCTTCTGCAAGATTTTTCGCTACGCCTTCGCCTTCAAAATATCTAAAAGCAAGTGCATTTTGAGCATCCGCATAACCTTGATCCGCAGATTTTCTATACCATAGTACGGCTTTTTCAGGTTCTTTGTTGTGCAAATACTTTCTTGCAATTTCACGCTGTAGTTTTGCATCATGGGAAACAGCTTCTTCATCGAGCATCTTCTGTAAAGCATTCTTTTCTTGCTCAAAATCATCAATAGTTTGTTTTGCTATTTTATCCCCTTTCTCGCTGGCTTTTTTAAGCCACTCTAGAGCAAGTTTTTCATCTCTCTTAACGATTGTTCCATTTAAGTAAAATTCACCTAATGTTCGCTCTGCATCAGTGTTTTTGTGTTCTGCAGATTTTCTAAGCCATTCAAGGGCCTTGTCCATATTTTTCTGAGTTCCCCATGAGTCCTTAGAATATTTTAAAAAGACCTGATACTGGACTTCTCCCAAATCAAAACCGCGGATTCTGTATATACCTGCAACATATTCCTGTTTTGAACCACATTCAGGGCAGAAGTTTGCCCACTTGTCCATTTCAGAACCACAATTTGCGCATTTCATTATTTGGGCCACAACATTACCACATACGGGACAGAATCTTGCCCCCTCTTCAATATCCGTACCGCATTTTGAACACTTTTTTATGGTAAAAACTTCTTTTCCACATTCGGGACAGAATTTTGCCCAGGGG
>CACXDK010000241.1 GCA_902766345.1 uncultured Spirochaetaceae bacterium
ACTTTAGCAAGAATAGTATGGCATCTAAAGCTTCGACTGGAAAAGGTATTATAAAGAAAGGTTATGCAAGGGAAGCTCTTGAAATAATTGCAGAAGCAAATATCGATTCTTCTCTAAGAGAAAAAGCAAAGGAATATTTATCCAGATTTTGAAATCTGATAATAAAGATTCTTAGCCGACAAGCTGGTCGTGCATGATGCGAGCAAGACTGTCGTTTCTGGTCACTATCGCTAGTGTAGTAATTTTAGGTAATAATGGATTACAGGCAAATCAATAAATCTGTCATGCATAACACGATTGAGTTATGCGAAAAATTAAATTTTCTAAGGAACTCAATAGAGACTTCAATTAGTAAGGAATATGTAGTATATCAAGATGAAAAAGTTGAGTTGGAATCATTAGTACCAAATAAAGATATGAAAATCATTGTATCAAAGGAACGTACTTTTGAAGCTGCAGAAAAATATAAAGACAGAAAGGTCTGCTGCCTTGATTTTGCAAATAATTATAGCGTTGGCGGTTCTCCTTGGTATGCTAGTGCACAGGAAGAATCAATGTGCAGAATATCAACTCTTTATCCATGCATAAATGCCAGAAGAAAAGAGTTTTATGAAAAGCATATTCAGGAATACGAAACAAACAAGATTGATGAAATGGGGAGCGACGATTTGATTTATGTTCCCGATGTTGTTGTATTTAAAACAGATGAGTCTATCCCAAGACTGAAAAATGAAGATGACTGGTTCAAGACAGATGTTATTGTTTCTGCCGCACCAGAGTTGAGCATGGAATATTTAGACATGATAACTTCTTCAAAATGGAGCCATAAGGCTGATGTATATCTTGATTCGTATGAAGACATAATGAAATCGAGAATAAAGAAGATTCTTGATGTTGCTGCAAAAGAAAAAGTAGAAGCCTTAATTCTAGGGGCTTTTGGATGTGGGGCTTTTTGTAATCCTCCTGAAATAGTTGCAGATATTTTTAGGTCACTGATAAAGAATTATAGTTTTGATATTGTAGAATTTGCTGTGTATTGCAGCGACGACACAACAAATTTTGATGTTTTCAATAATGCTTTAAAACTACTTTCTGTTGCATCTGTTAAGAAGTGAAAATCCTGCGGATGACACAGAATATGTAATTACAGTCTATGAACCAGACGAAATGCGTTGGTCCGAAAATTTTACAGAGAGGAGATAAAAATGAAGTGTCCTATTTGCAAATTTGGAGAAATGAAAGACGGATTTACTCAAGTTGTTCTTACTCGTAATAATGCAACAGTTATATTTCGTAATGTTCCAGCCCTTATTTGTGATGATTGCGGGGAATATTACTTAGATGAAGAAACAGCTCAATATGTTTATTCCCGTGCAGAAAGTTGTTTTTCTTCTGGGCAAGAAGTTGCAATTATAGAATATAAGCACTTGATTCCTGCTTAATTTGGATGCTTTGAGACTGGAAGTCCTTTCTATACACTCCACGAAACGTTTCGTATTACGCCATGATTCGTGGACATACATGTTACGAAACGTTTCCATACATTCCACAGTTCGTGGCGTATTACTATACGAATCATTTCGTATTACTCCACGAAAAATTTCATAATACGAAACATTTTGCATACTGTAAGGCTAGAACTTGCTTTTTCGTGATTACGTGAAAAAGCAGACTTTGTGGAAAAAACTTGTATTTTTTAACTTTCGATATACCAGTTTTTGTAGATTGACAGAAAAAGGTTTCCGTGTTATATATAAAACCAGTGAGGCTCGCTCTCCTCTAAAGAGCAAGTTATAAGAGGCATATCGCGGCCTTTATGCGCGAAACTTAACAAGGCAGGCTTCGAGCTTGCCTTTTTTTATAGGTAATTATGGAAAAAGAACTCGTAACCGCAGTAGAAGCAATAAAAACAGCAATTTTACAATCTCAGTATCAGGCTGCAAAAGAAACAACTCGCATACAGCTTATTCTTTATTACGGAATTGGACGATTTCTTTCTTCTAAAAAAGGAAAGAAAACATGGGGGACTAGCGTTCTTGAAACTATAAGCTCTCACTTGAGTTTTGCCTGATATTAAGAAAATTTTGTAATTATTGGATTAGAGAATAAATATGAATGTATTTGATATAATTCCATCAGATTTCTTTAATTGTCTCGCAGGAAATAGCAATAACCGAGTATACGCAGACTGTTTGGAATTAATACATAATCAATATGATAAAGAAATTTCTTATCGACTCGAGCGTTCATATTTACGAGATGTTCTGGCTGCCTTTTTATTAGAAAATCATCTTGACCTTTCAGATGAAGAAAACACTGCAAATGCAGGAAACGATGAAGCTAATTTTGTTTTGCGTAAGTTTATTTCTGTTGGATGGCTTGAAGAAGATCAGGATGATTCTACTTTTGAAAAGTACATTGTAATGACTGATAATGGTATCGCTCTGGCAGAGTTTTTACAG
>CACXDK010000242.1 GCA_902766345.1 uncultured Spirochaetaceae bacterium
ATTCTTCATTCGGATATGAAGGTGCATTGATTAATGTTGAAACAGATTTAAGACGTGGTATTCCTGCGGTTGATATTGTAGGTTTGGCTGATGGTGCGGTAAAAGAAGCAAGAGAACGTGTGCAGGCAGCTTTCAGAAACTCTGGTTTAGAATTTCCTGCAGAACGTGTTTTGCAGTCTTTAAGTCCTGCTGATTTGAAAAAAGAAGGAGCTGCTTTTGACCTTGCTATGGCTTTATCAATTTTAAACGAACAGCACGGTTATAAAGGTGAGCCTGTTCTTGTTATGGGAGAACTTGAACTTTCCGGCAAAGTACGCCCTGTGAAAGCTGTACATGCAGCAGTAACAACAGCCGCAGGAGATGGAATCAGAAATGTAATCGTTCCAGAACAGAATGTAAGAGAAGCTCTCGAAGTTCCGGGTGTAAGTGTTCTTGGAGTATCAAGCCTTGAAGAAGCACATCAAAAACTTATTTCAAATGAGCCTTTCATTACAGAATATAAAGATACAAGTAAGCTTTTTGGAAAAGAAGTTGAATTCAATGAGGAGCTTTTGGAAATTGCAAAACAACAGGATTTAACAGGTTATTATGATACGGCACGAGCTATCGAAATTGCTATTGCTGGTAAACATAACATCCTGCTTGAAGGTGCTCCGGGTTGTGGTAAGACAATGCTTACTCAGGCATTAATGCCAGGACTAACTCCAAATCTTACATGGAATGAAGCACAGGCTACAACAAGAATCTGGTCGATTGCTGGACTTATGCGACCGACAGACGGCTTGAGAAAAGAATCTCCTTTCCGTATGCCACATCAGACTTCAAGTATTGAAGGAATGTGTGGTGGCGGAGCAAGTTGCCGACCGGGTGAAATTTCACTTGCGCACAATGGTGTTCTTTTCCTTGATGAAGCCGCAGAGTTTAGAAGTTCTGTTTTGCAGATGCTCCGTGTTCCAGTAGAAAATGGAAATATTACATTAAGCAGAGCTGGAAGAAGTACAACTTTCCCTGCAAACTTCCAGCTTGCAATGGCTACAAATCCTTGTCCGTGCGGTAATTTTGGCGATTCTGGAAAGATTTGTTTATGTTCAGAAAAATCTATTGACCAGTATTGGAAGAAGTTTTCAGCACCGCTTCTTGATAGAGTAGAGATTAGACAGCACGTAAAAAAAAATGAAAATGACGGTCGTAAAATTACTGTTGATGAAATGAAAAAGCATATCGAAAATGCAATCAAGATTCAGCGTGAAAATGAAAACGGTCATTACAATTCAAAACTTGACCCAAGTGAAGTTGCAGAACTTTGTAAGCTCTCCAAAGAATGTCAGGAATATTTTGATAAAAATACTCTGGACAGTTCACCACGTGCAAAATCCAACGCCCTTAAAGTTGCCCTTACAATCGCAAACATGGATAACCGCAGAGAGATTTCTATGGCAGATTTGAAAGAATCTCTTGAACTTAACAGACCTGTTCTTGAAGTAATTCAAGGTAAAGGTTTATTAAGCCCTGTTATCAAAACAGTTGAATCAGAACATACAACATCACAAGGTGAAAGTGTAAAACTTGAATCTGTTGTAGTTGATTTAAATCCAAAGATAGAAGAGCAAAAACAGGAGCCAAAATCAGAACTTGATATATGGATTGAAAAAGCACAGGCTGGTAATGAAACAATTTCAAAACTTACCGAACAGCTTGAAAAAGCAAATAAAACAATTCAGGAACAAGACGAGCTTTTGAACGGTAAAGGAAAAATCATTGTTAATGGCATTGAAAGAACATTTGAACATGGTTTAAAAAGTGCTTTTGAAAATGCTGTAAAAGAAAATGATTCTATCAAAAAAGATTACAACACAATTGTAAAAGACTATAACACACTTGTAGACGAAAATGAAAAACTTCGCCAGCAGAATCAGGAACGCAAACCAAATAAAGGCATTGGTTACTAAGGAGATTACACACTATGAAACTTAAAATATTTAAATCATCATTCGGATATTATAACTTGCGTACTGTTGACGGATACCCGACACAGGAAATGACTGACTATTTAAAAACAAACGGCTACCGCTGGTCGAGAAACAATAACTGCTGGTATCCGGCCACAACCGAAGCTAAAGAAGCAAACCTTCACGATGATTTTGTAACTAAATTCCAAGAAAGATTCTTTGATCCTGCTGCACAGGAACAAAAATCTTTCGCACAGGAATTGATTGAACGTGAACAGCGTAAATTCGAATGGAGAGAAGCACACGGTTTAACAGAAAATAAATCTGAAAATCCAGATATGGTTGAAATGCTTGTAGATGATTCTACAAACTTTCAGCTTGAAAACGAACAGGTAAAGAATATTGCTAACGGCATCAAAAATGAAATTGTTGACGACAAGATTGCAAAGCTTGAAGAACTTATTACTGAACTCCGTGAAGAACATAAGCGTGACCAAGAGAAGATTGCAAAACTTGAATTTGAACTTGCAAATAATCGGGATGAAGGACTTGCTTACGCTATGGCTCAGCAGGAGCAGGAGGTAATTGACGAAGAAGCAGAATGGGAACGTGAAAATGCTCTCACAGAGGAAGAAGAACAGCAGATTATTGCAAGTCATAATACCTCTGAAAGTGGACCTGTAATTGAAGAACATGAACCTACTTTTCATGATGGAGAAACTCTTGTAATTTCATCTGATATGATAGATAAGGTAAATAAAGTTCTTGAAGCA
>CACXDK010000243.1 GCA_902766345.1 uncultured Spirochaetaceae bacterium
CTCATGAGGCAGGCCTTTCTATAGACCTTCACATGGTAAATGAAATTTCTAACCGTACTCCAAACCTGTGCCATCTTGCTCCTGCAGGTCACACATTTATGTGCGAGCTTAACGATGCGGGCGGTGTTCAGGCAGTTCTTGCAGAGCTTGCAAAAAAGAACCTCATAAACACAAGCCTTATGACTGTAACTGGCAAGACTATTGCAGAAAACATTAAAGGCGTAAAGAACCGTAATCCTGAAATTCTTCGCCCTATAGAAAATCCTTTCAGCGACAATGGTGGCATTGCAATTCTGTTTGGAAACCTTGCTCCTAACGGTACTGTTGTAAAGCGTTCTGCATGTGCAAAGGAGCTTATGCTTCATACTGGTCCTGCTCGTGTATTCAATGATGAGAGTGAGGCTATGGAAGCTGTTCAGAACCGCAAGATAAATGCTGGTGATGTTGTTGTTATCCGCTATGAAGGTCCAAAGGGTGGTCCTGGTATGCGTGAAATGCTTGCTGTTACTGCTGCTCTTGCAGGTCAGGGATTGGACAAGCAGGTTGCTTTGATTACAGACGGTCGTTTCTCTGGTGCAACACGCGGTGCTTCTTTGGGACACTGTTCTCCTGAAGCTGCGGTTGGCGGACCAATTGCTCTTGTTCAGGAAGGTGATAAGATTACACTCGACATCAACAACTACAAGATTCATCTTGAAGTAAGCGATGAAGAACTTGCAAAGCGCAAGGCTGCATGGAAAGCTCCAGCTCCAAAGGTAACAACTGGCTACCTTGCACGCTATGCAAAGCTTGTTTCCTCTGCCGACAAGGGCGCAATCTTACAGTAAGCCTTAAAGCCCTAATTTCATTGTAATTCTGCACCGTATTCTCGTAAGGAATACGGTGTTTTTTATTTGATTTTACGTATAAAACTTATTATACTATACGTAAGGAGGCTGATATGGATGCAAAATTAACTTTAAGCATGGACAGTTCTGTTATCTCTTCAATGAAGATTTATGCTTCCGAAAATAATTCAAGCATATCACATATTGTGGAATCATTTTTTAGGAATTTGCTTTCTTCTCAATCGAAGAATAAGAAAATATCTCCGCTTGTTCAAGAATTAAGCGGAATAATTCCTGCTGAGAACAATGATAAAGATGATTATATAAACTATCTGGAATCAAAGTATGAATAAAGTTCTTTTTGTTGATTCTGATGTTATTTTAGACGTCCTTGAGCAACGTAAAGAGTTTTATGAGTATTCAGCTCTGATTCTTTCTTTAGGAGATGAGAAAAAGGTTAAGCTTGTTACAACTTCTTTAGTTTTTGCAAATGTTTATTATTTACTGCGTAAGCATTTAGGAATTGAAAAGGCAAAAGAAAGTTTGAGAAAGCTCAGGATTATAATAGATGTTATTTCTGTGAATTCAAAAGAAGTTGACTTGGCTTTAAATTCTGAATTATCGGATTTTGAAGACGCTTTGCAATATTTTACGGCATTGGATAACAAAATAGAATTTATAATTACGAGGAATGTTCGTGATTATAAGAATCCAAAATTAATTGTGCAGACTCCTCAACAATATATTGAAGGACTTGGTAACAATAAATAAACTAATGTCGGAGGAGTCTCCAAATATTCGGATAGACACGCACCGTATTCTCGTATGGAGTACGGTGTTTTTTTATTCTTGCGGGGCTTGATTTTTGGGATCTATGTGGTTTGCCTTGAACAAAATCTTTAGATACAACGGTTGAAAGATAAAAATAAGTACATAGCCTAAAATCATGCTTATGACTAATGCCGGCACAAACATTCCTGTAAAATTGATTGATGCACCGTGCTTACCTGCTGTTTTGTAAGCAAGAAAGACCATGCACAGCGTAATGATTGGCGTGTAGGCTATGTCTGAAACAAGGCTTTCGAGACAGAGTTCTGAAAGGCTGTGCGGTTTAAGAGTTAGCTTTTTGCACAGCTGTTGCGAAATCTTACGTACTGGAACTCTGAAACCTATTACAAGGCTTATCATTGTGCTTACTGCAAAACTTACAAGAAATCCTGCAATAGTAAAATGCCCTGACAAAAGATTTCCTGAAAGCGAAAGAAAAAA
>CACXDK010000244.1 GCA_902766345.1 uncultured Spirochaetaceae bacterium
AATTACTTACGTTTCAAGTACTTAATACTATCAAGAGCTACAGCTGCAATAATAATAAATCCCTTAAACACAAACTGTAAGTTTGTATCAATGTGAAGGAAGGTAAGACAATAAGTAAGACCAGTAAAGATTACAACACCAATTGCAGCTCCACCAATTTTACCTATACCACCATTAAACGAAATGCCACCAACAACACAAGCAGCAATAGCATCCATTTCGTAGCCCTGACCAGTTCCAGCACTAGCATTTGCACGGAAAGCTTCAAGGAATGCACCACATCCGTAGAAAATACCAGCCATAATAAAGATACCCATTGTTACACGGAATACGCTAATACCGCTAACAGCAGCAGCTTCTGAGTTGCCACCAACAGCATACATGTTCTTTCCAAAGATTGTCTTATTCCAAATGAACCAAGCAACAATAATAGCGATTATTGCAGGAATAATCAGCTTAGGGAAAGTTACCAACTCACCATTTATTACACCAAGAACCCAACGACCACCAATCAAATCTTTTACATTGCTGTCAATAGAACCAACTGGAGTACCTGTTGTTCCAAAGAATAAAAGACCGTAAATGATAAGCTGAGTTGCAAGAGTAGAAATGAATGGGTGAATCTTCAATTTTGCAGTAAAGAAACCTGCAAACGTAGAAAACAGAACACAGAAAACAATAGAAAGCACAAGAGCCATTGCAAGACGTGCCCCCATTGGCATTGCTGTAAAGTTCCATGGACCCATGCTAAAGAACTTAACAATGTTTGTACCTGGATGCAAGATAAGACCTGTAATAACAGAACCCATTGCAACCATGCGACCAACACTCAAGTCTGTACCGGCAATCAAAATAAGGCCAGCTACACCAAGTGCATAGAACATACGTGTTGAAGACTGCTCAAGAATAGTAAAGATATTAGGCAATGTAAGAAGATTGCCTGCACCTGAAACTGGAGCAATAATAACACATACAATAAAGAACAAAAGAATAGCAATGTAAAGACCATTGTCAAGGAAGAACTTTGTAGCCTTAAAGTTGTAAACATAGTGCTTCCAGTTAAGAGCAATGTCTTCTGAAAAATTAGTCTTACCGTTACGCAATGCACGGTTCATCTGAACATGCTCTGTAAATGCCTGATTCTTTACATCATTACAGCGATCAAGCTCAGTCTGACGCTTGTTCTTTGCATCAAAAAGGGCAGATTTAAGCTCATACTTTGCAGTCTCTTTATCATGTGAAGATTCTGCAGAAGCAATTCTCTTTTGAGCATCAGCCTTGATTGCTTCAATCTTCTTAGCGTAAGAATCTTTCAAAGCAGCAATCTTTTCATCCTGCTCTTTATCTACAGAAGCAATAAATTTCTTTGCAAGAACATTTGCATAGTTTACAGCCTGCTTTGAAAGTTCATCATCAGCCTGTTTATTTGCAGCAGCAACCTTCTTTGCTTCGTTAATCTGAGCATTGCAGTCATTAATGAGCTTCTGACGCTCTTCTGTACTGAGCATCTTATTCTTTTTGGCAGCTGCAATGTTCTGGTTCAGCTCCATAATCTTGTTTACGCCGTTTTCGCGCAACTTATACAATGCATCCTGATACTGCTTTAAAAGATCATCATCATTCAAAGACTTAAGGGCAACAGTATCAGTGCTGCTCAATTCCGCAATTCTTTTTACCGCAAGGGCATTTAAATTATCATAATTATTGTTTGCCATAAAATTCTCCATTCCCATTACAGATATTTATCTGAAAGTCTGAGCAGTTCTTCCTGATTAGTTTCCTTTGTGTTTACAATGCCAGCAAGTCTATGGTTAGACATAACTGCAATGCGGTTTGTAATGCCAAGAATTTCAGGCATTTCGCTCGATACCACAATAATAGTTTTTCCTTCTTTTGCCATCTGAATAATCAGCTGGTAAATTTCATATTTTGCACCAACATCAATACCGCGTGTAGGTTCATCCATAAGGAAAACATCAGGCTCACGCTCCATCCACTTACCGATTATAACTTTCTGCTGATTTCCACCACTTAAAGAAGTAATCAAATCATCCGCAGAAACACACTTAGTATGCATTCTCTTTATTTCACGGTTAGCAGCGTCAAGCATTTTTCTGTTAGAAAGAATGCCCATTGTCTTGTAACTGTCCAGATTTGTAATAGTAGTATTGAATTCTATTGAAGCCTTACCGAACATTCCGTTCAGCTTACGTTCCTCTGTTACAAGTGCAAAGTTATATGCCATGGCATCCTTACTACTATCAAAACGAAGTTTTCTGCCATTAAGAATAATGTCACCTGTGGCAATTGTGCGGATACCGAAAATAGATTCCAGAAGTTCACTACGTCCTGCACCAACAAGACCGTAAAGACCAAAGATTTCGCCCTTCTTTACAGTAAATGAAATATCATAAAGATGTGGCTCATATTTTGTAGAAAGCCCCTTAATTTCAAGATAATCTTCACCAGGAGTATTGTCTACATCAGGGAAACGCTTGTCCAAAGAACGTCCTACCATGGCAGAAATAAGCTTGTCCATGTCAGTATCTTTTATTGGAGAAGTAAACACCATGTTTCCATCACGCAAAACAGAAACTTCATCACAAACTTCAAAGATTTCATCCATTTTGTGAGAAATATAGACAAAAGAAACACCTTTTTCCTTAAGACTGTTTACAATGGAAAAAAGCTTTTTAACTTCAGGTTCTGTAAGAGAAGAAGTTGGTTCGTCAAGAACAATAATTCTGGCATTATAAGAAACAGCTTTTGCAATTTCAACCATCTGTCTCTGCGAAACAGACATGGTACGCATGACTGTACCAGGGTTTACGTTCATATTAAGAGATGCAAAAAGCTTGCTAGATTCCGACAGCATACGCTGTTCATCAACAACACCGAATTTTTTAGGGTAGCGGCCAAGAAAAAGATTATCAACTACAGTTCTATCAAGACACTGATTCAATTCCTGATGCACCATAGCTACGCCACTTTCAAGAGCTTCCTTTGGGTTCTTAAAATCTACAGGATGATCATCAAGGATAATCTGTCCTTCATCTTTGGCATAAATGCCAAAAAGACATTTCATCATTGTAGACTTACCTGCACCGTTTTCACCCATAAGCCCCATAACACTGCCTTTTTTGACAGTCAGGTTAATACCGTCCAAAACCTTGTTCTTTGCAAAAGATTTTGACAGGTTCTTTATTTGCAGTACATTGTCACTCATGTTAGTCCTTATTTGAGAAAAAAAAGACCTGCGGAAATTCCTTCTACAGGTCTTTTAGTGAATCATTAGCTAAATGCTAATAGAGATTACAGCTTAGTACTTCAATTTGTCTGTGTAATCAGCACCAGAGTTTGTCTTTACCATGTTGATTGCATAAGCATCGAAGCTGTTCAAGTTTGTAAACTTGTCAAGACATGAACCTTCGTTCTGACCGTCACCCTGAACTACTGTAAGATCAATGTTCAAGAGAGGTGCATAGTACTGCAATGCTGGAAGATATGAAGATGAAAGGAAGTTATCTGCAGAGTTGTAGATTGTAAGGATAACCTTTTTCTTGTCTCCAGAAACCTGCTTAATTCCCTTATCACGATTACCAGCTTTGTAATCCTGCCAGTTGCTTGCGTTTACACCTGTGTTCTTAGCAAGAACAGCTTTTGTATCACCCTTGTACTCAAGGTCTGCAGAAATCTTGTTACCATACTGATCTGGCTCTGAAAGACCCTTTGTATAAACATCTGAACCTGTCAAACCGTCAAGAAGGTTGCGGATAACCTGCAATGTTGCAGTAGCCTGAGCATCTACGTTCTGTGAAACTGTTCCAGAAAGTTTACCAGCACCAATTGCTTCAATTGCATCTGCGTTTGCATCATAACCAAAGATTGGTACACCAGCTGGATAGTTAGAAGCCTGGAGACATCCCATTGCCATTCCGTCATTGTTTGAAAGAACAAGGTCAATGCTGTCACCGTACTTTGTAGCCCAGTTACCCATTGCTTCTGTTGCTGCGTTTGCATTCCAAGTAGAACCGTCTGTACCAGTCATTGCCTTTCCTTCAAGCTCTACAACTTTGAATGTCTTTCCACCAACTTCTACAGAACCTTCTTTTGAAACTGTAGGCTCTGTTGAACCGTCCCAAGTACCAAGTGCACGGCGAACGCCTTCTGTACGAGCCTTTGAGTCATTGTGTCCAACATCACCAATACAAAGAACGTAACCGATAACACCATCACCATTGCGGTCAAGTTTTGCAGGATCCTGTGCCTTCAAGTAATTTACAACCAATTCACCCTGTACTGCTCCACCACCAGCAGCATCAAAACCTACGTAGTAAGTCTTGTCGTTCCAGTTCATTGAAGCCATATCAATAGCACCTGATGTAGGATCAGATGGCTGTCTGTTAAAGAATACAAGTGGCTTGTCCTTGTTCAAAGTTACTGATTTTCCACCAGATGACTTGCCACATCCAATGAAACTGATAGCAGTTAATGTCAATGCTGCTACTGCTACTACTGATTTTTTCATAAAAATATCCTCCATAAATTATGAAAATAAATCTATGTAACTGTTTTCACTAGTTACATAGACCTATCTTACCCTTTAAACACCGTAAATGTCAAATATTATTTCTTTAATATTGTACAAATATATCCACAAGTACAAGGTTTTTATGATAGAATACCCCATTATGACAAACTTAAAGAACTTAACATACGGAATAGTCGGTCTCGGAATAATGGGTGGATCTCTTGCCAAAGCAATCAGATTAAATATATTAAGCCAAAGCGGTGCACAGGGAAAAATCCTTGCATGCAACAGAAGCACGGCTTGTCTTGTACAGGCAAAACAAGAAGGCGTTGTAGACGAAACCTTTCAAAGTTCAGATGTACAGAAAATGATTCCTCATTGTGACGTGCTGTTTGTCTGCCTTTATCCACATGCAACCTTAGATTTCTTAAAGACACATAAAGATTCCTTCAAAAGCGGAGCTGTTGTTACTGATATTTCTGGTGTAAAAGGAATTTTTGAAAAAGAACTTCCAACACTCCTTCGTCCAGACGTAGACTTTATCATAGGACACCCAATGGCAGGTGGCGAAAAGGAAGGATATGCAAATTCAAAAGCAGAGTTCTTTATCAACCATAATTACATTTTATGTGAGCAGTCTTTTAATAAGAAAGAAAACCTTACCCTTATGCGAACCCTCATTTCTGCAATGGGCTTTTCCCGCATAACAGAAACAACCTGCGATAATCATGATTATAAAATTGGCTTCACAAGCCAGCTGTGCCACGTTATTGCATCAGCACTGGTTGAAAGTGCCGAAGACCCAGAAATTACAGCTTTTGGCGGTGGAAGTTTTGAAGATTTAACAAGAATTGCAATGATAAATGCACCTTTATGGACAGAATTGTTTATCTCAAATAAAGAAAAACTTGTTCAACACATAAATAATTTCCAGAAAAAAATGGATGAGTTCAAGACAGCTATTGAAAAGGAAGATGCAGATTCCCTAAAGGCTCTTCTTGAAGACACCCGTGAAAAAAGACTTCAGATGGGAAGCATCCGTACGAAAGCTAGTTGAACATTTTCTCTTATTCCGTATATAATGACTTTACAAAAATCGTATTTTTGTCATTTTACGTTTCTTTTAACCCAAGGTGGATATAATGAAATTCGAACGAACCATACCTAAACTTATAAGAAGTATAGCTCAAAAACACCCTGAAACAAGTGCTCAGCTATGTCATACAAAAAAAGGTGAAATTACAGAAGTAAATTATCATGACATGTTTCAGCTTGCATTGGATTTCGGAGCTTCTCTCCTTGACTTAGGTGTAAAAAGAGGTGACAGAATAGGATTAATTGCAGACAACAGAAAGGAATGGGAACAGGCAGATATAGGCCTTCTTTCTATTGGAGCTATTGATGTACCTCGCGGTTGTGACGCTACTGAAAAAGACCTTTCATTTATACTTTCATTTGCAGAATGCTCTGTTGTAATTGCAGAAAATAATGCACAGGTAAAAAAAGTACTAAACATAAAAGATGACATTCCAACTTTAAAAACAATCATAGCTTTTGATGCCGTTGACGAAGAAGAACAGCAGCGTGCATTAGAAATGAACATCAGCTTTTATTTATTTGAAGATTTACTAAAGCGTGGTCATGAATGGCGCAAACTCAATATTGATGCTATTGAAAATGAACTGGAAAAAGGTGATTGGAATGACCTTGCAACAATTATCTTTACAAGCGGTACAACAGGAACACCAAAAGGTGTAATGATTTCACACGGAAACTTTATTACACAGCTTGATGAACTTGTAGAACGAATCTTTATTAATCCGGGCGAACGTGCGCTCTGTGTTCTTCCTGTCTG
>CACXDK010000245.1 GCA_902766345.1 uncultured Spirochaetaceae bacterium
AAGAAGTAAAACGTTTTTCACTTTGTACCTTCTTTGCCTTTATGGGAATAGCTATGAGTATAAATCTTGAATCCCGATACAGATGGCCCATAGCACTTGCTTTAGTAACAGGGTGGCCTTTTGCTACAATTTTTCTTCCTTCTGGCAGAGAAGCAGCTCGAATTTTCTTTGGAAAAAGGCATTGGTGGGGAGTACCTGCCATAGTCTATTCCAAAGGAACAAATGCATACACTATAGTAAATAGACTATTAAAAAATCGTAACTTTGGATATATTCCAGTTGTAATAATAGTAGATCAGAATATAAACACTGATAATTATGAAGGTGTCCCAGTATTCTATGATACGGATATATTAAGAGCAACTATAAAACGACTAAACATAAAAGTCGCTATAGTTTGTGACTATGATAAGGATATAGAGCAAATAAAGATGAATTATAGATATATGATACAAGTTCCAAAAAATCAGCTGGCAACAAATATGTCTCTGAATATGAGAGATTTTGGAGGAATTTTAGGATTCTCTTCAACAAATTATCTTACTAAGAGTGCATCTCTTTTTGCAAAACGATGTATCGATTTATGTCTATGCCTTGTGGCATCTCCTTTTGTTCTTATTCTTACAGGAATTATTGCACTCATAATAAAAAAGACATCTCCAGGACCTGTTTTTTACGGACACAAAAGAATTGGAAAGGATCACAAGACAATTACATGTTGGAAATTCCGTTCCATGGTAACAGATGCAGAAAAGCAATTGCAGGACATACTTGCTACAGACCCTGTACGCGCAGCTGAATGGGAAAAAGACAGAAAATTTACAGATGATCCGAGAGTAACACCTTTTGGAAAATTCTTAAGGAGAACAAGTCTTGATGAATTGCCACAACTCTGGAATATTTTTAAAGGAGAAATGTCTTTTGTAGGTCCACGTCCAGTAACAGAACCTGAATTAGTAAAATACGGAAAATATGCGGATTATGTTCTTTCGGTACAACCAGGACTGAGCGGAATGTGGCAAATTTCAGGAAGAAGTGATACAGGTTATGAAGAAAGAATTACATTGGACACTTATTACATACAAAACTGGTCAATCTGGCTGGATATTTGGATTATATTAAAAACAATTTGGGTTGTATTAAAAGGTAGCGGTGCTTATTAAATAGATGTTGTTGGTCTTATTGCCAAGCTCAGTCTGGCCACTGGCCAAACTGAGTGTGGCCAGTGCGCAAACTCGCTTTGGCCACTGGCCATAATCACTCTGCGCACTGGCCATAATCATAAAATCCACTGGTGAATAACAGCTTGTTCTATTTATTCTATCGAAGCTAATTGTATTTCAGACTTTTTTCGCCAGTATTCTTCAGGTTCATATTTTGTTAATATACTTAGCAGGGATTTTGCAAATACCTTATCTCCACAAATATTAGTTGTAACAGCAAGGTTATAAAAAAGTTTCCAGATATCATTATCATTGCCCCAATCGACTATATCACTATACAATGCAGCTTTTTCCAGCAAATCAGAAAAACCTTTGTATGAATAATCTATAAGGCGATCTTTCAAAGTTTCTTCTATTCTAGTTACTGCAGCAATACTTCCAAGTGCTGCACAACGAATAGCTTTATCATTTTGCTCTAGTCCAGAATAATATTCATTAAGCAAAACAAGGGCTTTTATTGATATATCATTTTCACTTCTATATAAAAGGAAGAATTTATTTACAGAATCAACTTTATTCTGTTCTATAATGCGAACCAATGCATTCATGAAACCTTCATCTGTATAAAATTTATCATCCATGAGTACTGCAAGCAGTTTCTGCTCGTAATTTTCAATATCATCTTTCATTTCTGATATTTCAGCCATTTCATACAGAATATCATACTTTACATCAGGAACATCTAGACGCAGTAAATTATCATAAGCCCTTATTAAATACTGATAAGCTAAGTCAGCCTCCCCTTCAAGCTTATATATCTTTCCTATAAGATAATCCGCTTCTGGATAAATATAACTAGAATCAACCCATTTACAAAGTTCTGAAAATTTGCCATGAAAAAAATCCATTCCATATAATTCCAGATTTTTATTTATAATAGAAACGGCTTCATTATAATTTTTATCTTTTAATATGGGTAAAATTTCTTCTAGATAATCACCAGCTTTCCTTACTTTATAATTTTTTTGAGTCTGATCAAGAATAAAACTCTGCCATTCAGCTATTTCTTTTTTTTTCTGCTTTGCATTTTCTGCAAGTTTTATTGCATCTCCATATTTTGTAGAATCGAAAGCATTCTGAGCCTGTTTTAATATATACCAATACTCTTCACCAGAAGGCTTACGAACAGAATTAATATGCTGAGCAAAAACTAAAGAATAAAATATACAATCGAAAATAAAAAGACAAATAAAAAACTTACGTTTCATTAGATATAAAGTCTCCTAAGCCTTAAGAAAAGGTTATAAACTTTCCAATTCTTTCCTAAATTCAGTATCGGCATCTTTGGCTGGAACTGTTCGTATAATTTTACCTTTTTTAAAAATTATAACTTTATCAGCTCCGCCTGCAATTCCTAAATCAGCATGTTTTCCTTCTCCAGGCCCATTAACAATACATCCCATTACAGCAATAGTTACATCTTTTTTTAATGAATACAATTCATTTTGCCATCTATCAACAAACGAATGAACATCAAATCCTAAACGCCCACAACGAGGACAACTGACAATAGTAACTCCACCTTGTCGTTTTCCACACTCATGAAGGATTTCTCTTCCAGCAAGAACTTCATTTTCTGGAGAAGAAGAAAGACTTACACGAATAGTAGCACCTATGTTCTGAGTCAAAAGTTCTCTAAAAGCTATTGTTGATTTTACAATACCAGAAATTAACGGTCCAGCTTCTGTAACACCAATATGCAAAGGAATATCACTTATTTCTGAAAAAGCTTTATTGGCTTCAATAGTTTCAGAAACAGATGAAGATTTCATACTTACAACAACATTCTTAAAATCAAACTCATCAAATATTTCTACTTCACGAAGAGCAGTCTTAGCTAAAGCCTCAGCTCTATTTAACTTTCCATCGAGAACTAGAGTTTCCAAGTCTTTTGGAAGACTACCAGAATTAACACCAATACGAATTGCAACGCCTTTTTCTTTACAGGCTTCAACAACAGCCCGAACTCTCTCTTTATTTCCTATGTTGCCAGGATTAATTCTTATAACTGAAACAAAACCATTTAAACATTCAAGTGCCAGTCTATAATCAAAATGTATATCTGCAACAAGCGGCACATCTGTGTGACTTGCTATAACACAAAGCCCTTTCGCACTTTCAATATCAGGTACGGCAAATCTAATTATATCACACCCTAATGATTTTAAAATATTAATTTGTTTTAAAATAGATAATAATTTTTCAGAACCTTCAAAGACATCTGTTATTCCTTCTTTCCACATAGTCTGAATAGTTACAGGATTATCTCCACCTATTTTTATCTCTCTAATATTATGCTTACCACCAATTGTAACAACTCGTGAATTCCTCATACAAATGTCCTATAATAGAATGAGGGCATTACTGTTCTAATGCACAGCAATGCCCTTTTATTTTGGATAATATATAATATTATCGGATTGATTATGCAATCATACCGAAAACCATTGCAAACAAAGCAACAGTTTCACAAAGACCAACAACCATAATATAGTTTGTAAAGCCTTTTCCTGTTTCAGCAAGAGCATCACTACCAGCTGCACCAGCTTTTCCCTGAGCAATAGCAGACATACACATTGCAAGACCTGCAGCAAGTCCCAGACCAAGAGAGAACAAAGGATCAAGCTGACTTGCAAGAACCTTACCCTTCATTGAATTCATCAAAAGAAATCCATAAATAGTCTGAGTCAAAGGAGCACCAGCAAAAACAACCAGAAGGAATGGAGCAGGCTTGTTGTTAAGATAACATCTCTTCCATGCACCAATTGCACCCTGACCAGCAATACCAATACCGATAGCACTACCCATAGCTGCTATTCCCATTACTAAACCAGCACCAATCATACCCCAGTTCATAAATTACTCCTTATTCACAGTTTACTGTGATTATTTATTCAAATTTCAAGATGAATACTTACATATTCATCATTATACCAAAATTATACTATATTAGGAATACTAATAAGATATTCCTAACCTCAATTATTCAGGCTCCTTAAAAGGTCTATATTTTGTTCCACTCCATGCCATGCCCAAGTGTTGAGAGAATTCAAGTGTATTCAAACGAACACCATGAACAATAACAGAAAGTAAATTCAAAATCATATTAAGCCCATGACCAAACACAAGAAGGAAAATTGCAAAAATAACAATTACAAGTTTTCCTAACATAGGTCCTGCCATACTGTTTACAGTCTGGCTTATTGCAGCACCAGCAAGTCCAACTGCCCAAAGACGAATATAAGAAACTATATCACTGAAAACGTTTACAACGCCAAGCAATACGCTAATTATATTCTTACAACTTTCAAGAACAGATTTACCAACACTACCCTCATAATTAGAAAAGATGAAACTCAAAATAAAGCCAATGAGTAACACCCCAATAGCAATTAGAGGAATACTAGAAGGTAGACTTATAGCACCGCCAAAAATTGGGATTGGAATTCCATTATCAGCCAAAGGGAAACGAGTGCCGTCAACAACCATATTCATAACGACATAGAACATTCCCCACAACTGTAATAAAGATCCTAAATCTCCAAGACACTTTAAACTCTTCTTATCTGCAAAGAAACACTTTACATGAGCTATGCTCAACTGAATTATTGCAAGCATAAAACAGAAGACTTTCTGATTATTCTCATAGTGTTCAGGATTTTTTGCAGATGATACAGGATAAAAGGAAAGGTTCACCAATGCACTAGGAAGCTTTGAAGAATCTATTCCAAACCAAGAACAAGTCATTATGCCCCAAAGACAGGTACACAAGCCCAGAACTGTTACAAGTGCAGGCAAAGCCTTTTTCCCAGGCTTTGTTTTTCCAAAAAGGAAAAGACCTACAAGAGTAACAAGTGCTCCATATCCTGCATCTCCAAATATCATTGCAAAGAAAATACAGAAAAACAGAAGGAACCAACCAGAAATATCAAATTCATGATATCCAGGAGTTACATCCAAGAAATCTGTAAGTGGATAAATGATACTTACAAGTTTTGAGTTATGTAATTTTGTAGGAACAGGATCATCATAAGAAGGATCTGAAGCTGTATAAGCCCATGAATTATTTACACATGTCTGCTTAAACTTATCCATTGCATCAACAGGAACATAACCAGTAACCCATGCAAGTTTTATTTCAGAAGAAGAATCCTCTGTTTCTTCATCAGAGCCTTCATGACTCATTCCACTGTATACATTCTCAAACTCAATATCTTGAGCTAAATCATTTTTGTAAGATTTCAGAGTATCAAGGAATTTTTTATCATCAAGAAGCTCACTTTCTATTCGGGAAATTTCCTGCTTATATTTCAAGATATTTTCACGAATAGCATTTGTTGACAACTCTGGCATTGGAACAGCATAGGCTTCTGGAGGTAAATCAGAAGGACGTTCCAATACCTCAGAATCTGAAAGCAAAAGGAATCGAACAATCTTTGACCATCCATTAACCTTAATAGTTTTTACACCATCACCTATCAACGAATATTTGTCTTCTGGTATTTCATACAGATATACAAAAATTCCGTTTTCTGAAAGAGCAGCAATAGAGTCAGGATCAACATCACCCCATTTTGAAAGTCTTTCAAGTTCATTTGAACCTTGAGAAATACTATCAAGCAGAGACTTTTTTCGATCACTAAGAGCAACTATATTTGAAGCCATTTCAGAAGCTTCTTCCTTTTTAAGAGTTACCTGCTTTATAACTTTCTGCTTGGTAACTTTTATTTCTTCCAAAATAGAAATAGCCTTATCGGTTATTGCAGACGACTCTTTATAAGAAGATAAAACAGAACCAGAACCTTCAATAGCCTCAAGATGCACAACACCTGCTTTTCTAAGCTGTTTCAGAGACTCTTTTCTTGTAGAATCAAGTACAACAATTGAAACCTTTTTCATAGGTACAATCATTCTTCAGCCTCCTTACTGCTTACGCGCTCAAGCTTTCGCTTTGAAATCTTACTGCGTACAACAGCTGCAACCTGTTCATCACCAAGGAATACATTGATACGCTTGATGTTTGCCTTCGTTTCTGGAATTTTTACCTTTTCGAACAGATTAACACGCTGTGTTGTGGTTCTAAGTTCTTGAGAAAGTAATCGAACCTGCTCATCAAGAACCTCTGCCTGCAAATCAAGTTCCAAAGCTTTTTCCATTCGGTCTGCAGCCATATCTATCCATAAAGGTGTTCTATACAGATCATAATCTCCACGACCAAAATCTGCACCTTCATAAATTGGAATTTTTACACCGGCTATATTACCCCAGCCCTTCTTGATATTTTTTACAGTTACCATGCCAGGCTTAAAGGCTTCTTTTTCACCAAAAACAGAAATCCATTTCTCAAAATCTTCTTCTAGAGATTTCTTTTGAGCACGAACCTCTTTGGCTTTTTCGTCTATAGTACGGATCTCAGACTGCAGCTGTTGTTTTTTGAGTGTAAGCGTAGGAAGATACCGCTGATACATTTTCAGAGAATCTTTCTGTGCTTTCAACTCGTTTTTTGTCAGCTTAATCTTTGCCATTCAGCATCCTCTTTTAGTTTGCAGGCCAGAACTGCTCTATAAGATCTGTTTTTAGTCCTGTTTCGTTTTTATCAAAACATTTAGACAAAATCTTCCAACCATTATCCAAAGCTTCTTCCAATGGAATATTAACACTCAAATCCATCATCTGAGCTTCGAACAATTCACCATACTTTAAGAGTTTTTCATCCCAAGCACTCATATTAAAGCCCATACTCTTCTTTTCAAGAGTATCCTTATAAGATGCATAAAGACGAATCATACCATCCATAAGTGCACGATGATCTTTACGAGTCTTACCATTAACCTGCTGCTTAAGACGAGACAAAGAACCAAATGGTTCAATATGACCACCTTTAAGATAAAACTGACCTTCTGTAATATAACCTGTGTTATCAGGAACTGGATGAGTAACATCATCTCCTGGCATAGTTGTAACAGCAAGAATAGTAACAGAACCAGAATCTGAAAAGTCAACAGCTTTTTCATATCTAGCAGCCAACTGAGAATACAAATCTCCAGGATAACCACGGTTAGAAGGAACCTGTTCCTGTGTAATAGCAACTTCCTTCATAGAGTCAGCAAAGTTTGTCATATCTGTCAAAAGACAAAGAACATTTTTTCCCTGAAGTGCAAATTGTTCTGCAACTGCAAGTGACAAATCTGGAATTTTCATACATTCTACAGTTGGATCTGCAGCAGTATGTATAAACAT
>CACXDK010000246.1 GCA_902766345.1 uncultured Spirochaetaceae bacterium
GTTGAAAACGCATCATTCTCGTAGGCATTATCAATTTCAGTTGTAATATTCCTTACGTTAACAAGCAATTCGAACATACTGTTCTTTATGCGTCCCATATCACCAGAATATTTTTCAACAAGTGCATTACAATATGCCGACACAAGAGAATTAATAACGCCTACATCGCCTGCCTGTACACGTCCAAAAATCTTTTCTGCAATAATTCCGACATTATTCTTTTCTTCTGGTCGTTTTATATCGTCATCAGCAAAACAAATTCCGCCTTCAACAGGGACTTTACTTAATACTTCAACCGCCTTACTGTATGCAATATTTGTCTTCTGAATATCAGTCTCAAAATTACTTACACCTGCACGAATGCCAGAACCAATACTAATGCTCAAAAGTTTATACAGATATGAAAGTTCATCCTGAATGACAGCTTCATTTTTACCAGATGGAAAAATAAAAAACACGACAATTCTATTGAGCATAAACGAACCTATAATACAACGACTCTTTGATGTCAAAGTCTCTCTTAACTTTGGATACACTTCGGACTGTTTTTTTATTCTAGGAATTTCAAGACAGCAAAAACACCACACACTGTCATGAATATCAAAGTAAGAAAAATATTCAGAAACATCTTTACCTTCACTGAATGCCGCAGAATAAATGAAGTCACTTTCTATCATAGGAGACACAAGATCCAGTTTTTTATGAAGCTCAACTTCATTACTCATTCGGCCACGTCTTTGATTAACAAGCTCCATGGCATTCTTTACAGTCTCAACTACAGTATTACGATTAACTGGCTTTGTAAGATATTTATAAACTCCAAGATTAACAGCTTCCTGTGCATACTGGAATTGGTCAAAAGCACTCAAAATAATAATTACAATACCAGGCTTTGACTGAATAATATATTTCAGAGTTTCAAGACCATTCAAGCCTGGCATGTTTATGTCCATGAAAATAATATCTATCTTATTTTTTGCGACAACTTCCAGAGCCTGCGCACCCGACAGACAAGAAAAAATCTGCACATCAGAAGCAAAATTTTTTTCAATAATAAATTTGAGAGAATCTATCATTATCTGTTCATCATCTGTCAGTAAAATATTATACATTTGGAATCCTTAATAAAAAGGTTGTGCCACCTTGTTCATTTGTTACTATATCAAAAACATCATTTCTATGGAAGTAAATTCTAAGTCGGGAAATTACATTTATAAGCCCCGTACCAGTTCCATTCTTATCATCTTTTAGAGGTACAGTTCCTTCTGCTTTCAAAATCTTTTCTCTAAGTTCAGGAGAAAATCCACATCCATTATCAGAAATCTTAATAAGAATCTGATATATTTCTTTTTCCACTGATATTTCAATAATGCCTTTTGCTTCTTTTAACCCATACTTCATGCAGTTTTCAACAAGCGGTTGAAGTGTCATCCTTGGCAAAAGTGTTTCATGCTTTTCAGGGAACACCTTTTTTATAAACTCAACCCTATCACCAAAGCGGACTTTCATAATATATACATAACTGTCTACAAGAGAAAGCTCTTCATCAATAGTAGCAACATGACCTTTTTGCTGAATGTTATAACGGAAGAAATCTGCAACCTGTTCCATAAAATAACAGGTTTTATCAGCACCTTCCATCATAGCAAGCTGAGCACCAGTATTAAGCGTGTTAAACAGAAAGTGAGGGTTTATCTGATTTTGCAAAGCCCTTAACTGAGCGTCAGCATACAGTTCTCGCATTTCCATTTCCTTTTCACGCAATTCATTTTCCTGAGCAGCCTTTTCCCAAATCTTATCAACATATTCGCGTATACTTACAATCATGCGGTCAAAGGCTCGGCAAATAATTCCTATTTCACCATCATCCTGATTATTAAATAACGGAATATCAAAATCCATGTGTGCAACACGGTTTGCAACATGAGAAATATCCATAAGAGGCTTGGTAATAATGTTCAAAGACAAATACAAAACAGCAAGAATCAGACAGAAAAATATAATAATAAATACAATACTCAAGCGAACATAAGCCATATATTTTCCATGGCTTGTAGCATATATTTCAGCATTCCGCTGGAGCATAAGCATGTTCAAATCTTCCATCTGCGAGAGAAGCATAGAATAACAGGACATACTTTTTTTATAGAAAAGCATAGCACTTTCTGTATTATTTGCTCGCAGAGAAGTTACGGCATCCAAGCTGTACTTAAAAAATGAAGACATAAGCTGATACACAATAAACTCTTTATGTTTTATGGTATCTGTTGAAGGGCTTTTTTGCAAATAAGAAACAGAATCTTCACTCAAGGTTTGAAAGTGATAATAAGAGTCGATGCTTTCAAAAGTACGGTACTGCATGTAATCAGTCAATGCTTTTTCTGTATTGGAAAGATATGTTGTTATCGTATTCAGTTTTCTGTTGGTTTCATAAGTACTCCCTATTTTTTCAAGGGAGTGTCTGTTCATATTTATCATTACTAAAAACGAAACAGCTATGACAATAATAGCAACAATGACGCATATAAAAATACGCCATCTGAAATTCGTATTCAGTTTTTGTATAAGTTTCAAGTTCATAGCGAACCTGCCTTTCTTACACGGACATCAGAAGTAATATAGTTATTCGCATGTCCATAACGAATATATTCAAACAGTTCCCGTAATGCAGATCTTCCTATTTTTTGGGAATCAATAGAAAGAAGTTCTGTAACAATTCCATTTTCCAGATACTTCTCAACAACATCTCCCTCTCCAAAACCGATTATGCCAATTTCACCGCTCACTCCCATGTCAGTCACAAGCTGAGCCGCATGAATAGTATCTTCCGTGGAAAGGCATACAATCAAATTTACAGCATCTTCCCGTAGTTTTCGTTCAACAAGAGCATTTCTTTTATGAATTTCATTAGATGAAGATAATTCTATAACAGAAGTTTTTATATTAAACCAGCTGCTCAAAGAAGTTGTAAGGGAAGACATAAGAATACTATAATTAGGATTGTTTTCCATATTCGTGTTTATAATCAATAACGAACCTCGTCCCCGTAGATAAGTAGAACACTCATACGAAATCTTTCTGCCAAGTTCAGAATAGTTTGTACCTATGTATGAAATCTGCGAAACAGAAGGAAGATATTGAGCTACAGTAACTAAAGGAATTGTTTCTTTATCCTTATTCAGAGGAACTTCAACA
>CACXDK010000247.1 GCA_902766345.1 uncultured Spirochaetaceae bacterium
GGTGTTGTAAATTCTGGTGTAATTCCAGATATAATGACTGTATCTTCATTTACTTTTGATATTTTTATATTTTTTAAGTTTACGCCACGTTGATATGTTACAAACCAATCTATTATGGAAAGGACTTCATCATAATTTTTAGATGGCATTTCCAATAATTTTTTTATGGGATTTGAATAGTCTTCTTCGTTAAATTGTTCTCTTTGTTTTATTATTCCTTCCTGTTGATAATCGCGGAAGCACATTTTAAGGACATCCTGGTAGGTTACCATGTTAAATGAAAGATTTTCCAAAAGCAGAACTCTTCGCTTGTAGTCATTTTTTTCTTCTGCTAATGTTTTTAATTCCTGTTCGGCCTGTAATAAAGTTTTCTGTTCTTTTGTGTTGCTGTTCTTAAAAAGATCCTTGCAGATAAGTGTAATGGGAATTGTTAGCAGACTGCACAATACGGATGATATTACAATTCCTACAACAGAATGCCTGTATGCAAAAAGTTCTATTGAAGTGCAAATTATTGTTATGATACATATAAAAATACCTGCTGCAGCAAGTGTTTTTTCAGCTGTCAGAATGGCTTTTTTTAACGAAACAATAAAACGATTGGACATGTTCGCATTGTACCATTCTTTTTACTACAGGTCTACACCAATGCTTCTGCAGCAAGATTTGCATTATTTTTACTTCGTATAGCTTTTTCTTTTGTTGTTCCAGGAATATCTAAAGCAAGGGATTCTTTTGCTTTTACTTCATTTTGTCTTTGCAACAGAACTTTTGCAGCCATAAGGATGTCTGAGGCTGCATCTGCCCGTACATGTAATAATTGTGCAATATCGGCTTCTGGAGCTTCTGTAAGAGACTGGAGCGTGCCGTATTTTTTCATTAACAGTTTATCTCTTTCTTTTCCGATGTGCGGCAATTTTACGAATGGAGAAATTGTATTTTCTTTTGTTCTAAGTTCTTGGTTTCTGCTTGTGGCAAATCGGTGTGTTTCATCTCGTACACGCTGTAAAAGTCTAAGTGCATCGCTACGTTTGGGCAGGCAGATAGGTTTAGATGCATAAGGTCTCCATATTTCTTCATCCCGCTTTGCAAGACCTGCAATCGGAATGTCTATGCCTAAAGCTGAAATGACGCTGTGAACGGCATTTACCTGACCTATACCACCGTCTATTAGAATTAAGTCTGGTAAAGGCTTTTTTTCATTGATGAGACGGGTGTAGCGTCTGGAAGTTGCTTCCCTCATGGATGCAAAGTCATCTATAATGCCGTTTGTTGTCTTTAAGCGGAATTCCCTGTAATTTTTTTTGTCTGGATTTCCATTGTAAAAGCTTATAAGGCTTGCAACTGGAAACTTTCCACCTATATGGGCAATATCAAAACCTTCTATGCGTACTGGTAGTGTAGGGAGGTTAAGTACTTTTTTGAGTTCTTCCATTGCAGGAAAATCGCCTCTTTCCCTCATTCTTCGGATAATGTCTTCCCTTGCATTTTCCTGTGCCATATTTGCAGCTGCTATGTGTAATTTTGCGTGAGGAATGGCATCTGTAATAAGAACAATGTCGGTTTCTGTGTTATAGGCTTCTTTTAACCAGCGCTTCATCATTTCCATGCCGTCAGAAGTCATTACATAGATATGAGGAGGAATGCTTTCCTTTTCCGTATAATAAGCACTCATGAATTCTGGCAAGATTTCTGTATCTTCATTAAGGGTAATTGTTCTGTAGTTATCTCTTCCTAAAAGTTTTCCTTCCCTTATTTTTAGTACGGTAAAGCTGACTAGCTCGCCTTCACGCCAGGATGCAATGTAATCCCTGTCATCTCCATCAAAGCCTTCTACTATATTCTGGTTTTGTAAGACTGAAAGTGCTTTTAAGCCATCTCTAAGCCGTGCAGCTTTTTCAAAATTGAGATCTGCTGCGGCTTTTTTCATACTATTTTCAAGTTTTTTTGTGGTTTCTTCTCCTTTGCCCTCAAGTAAAGACGAAATTTCATCGATAAATTCATTATAAGTGGATTCTTTGACGTTTTTGCAGCATGGAGCAAGACATCTTCCAATGTGGTAATACATACATGGAGATGTTTTTTTCCTGAAGTTTTTGCAATGGCGTAATGGGTATATTTCATAAAGAGTTTCTATGAATGTATCGAGTGCTGTTGCATCAGGGAAAGGTCCAAAGTATTGTGAACCATCCTGTATGATAGTCCTTGTTTTGAACAAACGAGGATATTTTTCATTAGTGATTCGAAGGACGGGATATGATTTTCCATCTTTCAGGTTTATGTTGTACTTTGGAGTGTGCTTTTTTATAAGATTGTTTTCTAATAAAAAAGCCTCATATTCATTGTTTGTAGTGATGTATTCTATACTGCGTGCATGACTTATTAGAAGTCTTGTCTTAATGTCTTTGTTTCCGCTAAAATAGGAGGATAGACGGTTTTTCAGGCTTTTTGCCTTGCCGACATATATTATAATTCCTTCTGCATTGCGCCACATATAAACGCCGCTTTGAGAAGGTGCTTTGAGGGCGGTTTGATGCAATATCTCACGAGGTGTAAGAACCTGTGCGGGTGCTTCAAAAGGAGTCGTTAATGATGAATTTTCATATTTCTGGTCGTTTGTATGCATAATATAAAGAACGTTTCTATTATATCATTTTGTTTTCTTCTTTTAAATACAGTTTTATTCTCTGCTTACTCCGAAGAGCGTGTAATTACTCTTGGAGGTAAAGCTGGTTGGAAAGACATTGCCGTAACAGATAAAATTACATCTGGAAATGGAAAGTATGGCTATCCGTGCATGCAGCTTGATACAAATAGCCGTAATCTTACAGAGGATACAGACTTGCTTTTGGATTTTGAAGAGGAAATTCCTTTAGACAAATCTGATAACTATGATGTTGTTTCAAATAATGTAATTCATTCTCAGAATGCAAAGATGGGTAAAGGTTCTGCCCTTATTCGTGGAAATGGTGGCATTCGTCTTCATGGAAAAAATGATTCAATCTTTGGTTCTGCGGGGCTTACTGGTTGTTTTTTAATTGAATTCTGGCTTAATCCATCCATTGCTGAAAATGGAGAAACGGTTTTTTCCTGGCGTTCTTCTCGCACTGTACAGAATTCTCCTCTGTATCAGATGATAAATGCAAGCTTTTACAAGAATCATATTGAATGGATGTTTACAAATGTTTTCAACGGTTGCACAGAAAATGATGGGGTTGTAAGCATTGCTTCATACAGTACTATTATTCCTGATGTCTGGACTCATCATGCAATCAGTTTTGATCAGGATACAGGTTTGCTTGAATATAGAATTAATGGAAAGCTGGAAGCTTTAAAATATATCACATCTACAGGGAAAGAGCGTGGTAGCGTTTATCAGGCTATTCTTGGTGTTGCTGCTGATATTGATATTGCTCCTGCGTATACAGGTCTTATTGATGATTTCCGCATCAAAAGAAGTTGCATGACCGAAACTGTCACTGAAATGCGTTATGATACATTTCACAGAAATGGAGGTCGCTTTGAAACAAAGCCAATAATGGTTTCGCAGGAAGCTCAGCTTACAAAAATTGATGCTGTTTTGAATGAACCTGATCAGACTTCTGTTGTAATGTATGTTCGTAGCGGAGATAATTATTTCTCATGGACAGAGAATTATCCTGAGTGGATTCCTGTTACAAATCATGCAAAGATAAAAAATCAGAAAGGTCTGTATTTTCAGGTTGCGGCAGATTTGTTCCCTGATGGCAGCGGTTCTATTTCTCCTGCTGTTATGCAGATTGATTTACATTTTAAGGAAGAAGAACCTCCTCTTCCTCCTTTTAAGGTTTTTGCAGATGCTGGTGATGGAGAAGTAACACTTACCTGGTCATATTCTCTTGATAACTCTACTGGTGGTTATTACATCTATTATGGAGATCGTCCTGGGGAATATCTTGGAAGGGAAGCTGTTGAAGGAGAGTCTCCTGTAGATGTTGGTAATGTAAATGAAATAAAGTTTACAGGATTGAAGAATGGAAAAATTTATTATTTTGCAGTAGCTGCGTATTCTAAAGTTAATAATAAAATAATGGGTGTGCTTTCAAAGGAAGTCTATGCACGTCCTCTAAAGAAGTAAAAACCAGAAACTGTGAGGGATTAAATGTCTGATATGTCTGAATTGAGTGCAAGCGACAAAGTTACCTTAAATCGTGCAAAAACAGCTGTTCTGTCTCGAGATTATAATCTTGCAGAACAGTTATATAAAAACCTTCTTGAAAATGATGCTACTAATATAGAATTTCTTACAGAACTTGCAGATTTGTATGTAAAGAGCGGACGTGATTCTGATGCTCTTCCCGTATATCAGCAGATATTGGAATTTGATCCTCAGAACCTTAATGCAATTAATAATCTTGGTTGCATTTACCGTAGACTTAAGCAGTTTAGAGATTCTATGTCAGTTCTTGAACAGGGAATCATTATTGATGAAAAGAATGTTCAGCTGTTCTATAACCTTGGTCTTACTTATAAAGATTTGGGAAAAAATCATCGTGCGGTACAATGTTTTGAGATTGTTATAAGTCAGAATCCTAATGATGTTCTTGCCTACAACAATCTTGGTTCAATTTATCTGCTTGAAAATCTATATGAAAAGGCAATTCCTGTATTCCTTCGTGGATTAAAACAGGATCCTAACCATCCTGCATTGCATTTGAATCTTGCTAGAGCATATCAGAAGCAGGGGGATATTGCAAAATCAATTCAAGAATATGAAGCAGCTCTTCGTGCCAGACCGGGTTGGCTTGATGCTATTGATGGATTTGCCGATTTGCTTCTTGAAAGATCTAACACTTCAAAAGCTCAGACTATTGTTGAAAATGCAATAAAGCTTAATCCTGAAAATGCAGGCATGCATACAAAAATGGGTATGGTATATACTCAGCAAAATGCTTTTGATGATGCAGAATCAGAATATAACAAAGCTCTTTCCATAGAGCCTGATAATACAGATGCTTTGTCTGGACTTGCAGATGCTTATGAGTCTGACGGTAGGATTATTGAAGCCCTGCACACAATGGAGCGGTATGAAAAGCTTAAGCCTGAAAGCATCAAAATGCTCCAACAGTATACTCATATTTTGCTTTCTGGTAACAAACTAAGTTCTGCACATGAAAAAATTAAGCAGATTTGGGCAAGAGACCCTGATGATGTTCAGACGTTGAATCTTCTTGGGCAGTACTACATTTGTAATGGTGAGGAAGAAAAAGCAGATGGCTGTTTTGAACGCATCAATGTAATTGACCCTACGTATACTCTTCATTATCGCGAAGGAGCTCTTCGCTATAAGCAGACTGGTAATGCTGAAAAAGCTGAAAAAAATCTTCTTAAATATCTTGATACAAATGAAGATGATTCAAAAGCATTGAACATGCTTGCTGCTCATTACGAGGAATCGTCTCGTTATGAGGATGCTCTTGGTTTGTATGAAAAACTTCATGCAAAGGATGAGGGCAACTTATCTTATAAGAAGGGTGTAGAACGTGTCAGCAATATTATTACTGGAGAATCCCTTGCAAAAGACAGCGGTGATGAAAATGCTGTATTTAATAAGAAAGGTGATAAGGTAAATATAAATCCGTTTGAAAATCCTATAGATGTGGATTTTGAAGAAGAGGAACCAGAGCAGGAAGAAGAAAAGATTGATGAACTTTCTCCTGAATATAGTTCTCCTCTTGATTTTGAAACTCTTACTGTAGAGGATAATGAACTTTCTCCATTTGAAAATATCGATGATGAAATAATGGCTGATAATGTTCGTGAGGATGATTTTGATTCTCTTTTACCAGAAACTGGCAATATGAGGGATGAAGATGAGTTTTTCAGGGACAATTCTTTTGGAGACCGTTATACAAAGCCAAGGGAAGAAGAACCGTTCCCTAATTTTGAATCTGAAAAGCTGGATGATTCTTACGACAGAACTAGTCCTATAGAACTCAATGAAGAGTTTGATGAGCCAGAGGAAGAAGAAGAATTCGCTCCTGTTGAACCAGCTCCAAAAAAAGAAAAGAAGCCTGCAAAACCAAAAGCTAAGAAGCGTCCTGAACCAGAA
>CACXDK010000248.1 GCA_902766345.1 uncultured Spirochaetaceae bacterium
AGGAAATCTTTATTTATTACATTCAGCATGACAGAATTCATTCTTGCACGGGACAGAAACATGTACAGGAAAGAACCAAAAGCATTGTATGCATTTAATCTTTCTTGGTCTGGTTCTGTTTTTGTGTTCCAATACAATTTTGTATGGATTATGGTGTTCATTGTCTGATTTCTGAAGGTAGTTGTAAGGCTGTGATCTTCATCAAAGTCTTTTCCACTTGAAAATAGTACGTCTGAATGAATTTCTTCTTTTCTGTGTATTTTATTAACAGGAATTGTTACTGTGTATACTATTCTTTCTATGTCTGCAAGTTTACAAAGATTCGAAAATTCTGGAGATGATAGATAGTTAAAATCGTAAGATTCTCTCAATTCTACAATCAAAGAGAGTATCTTTTCATTAAATTCTGAACTTTGCATCTAAACTTTTTCCTTGTTTATTATTGTAAGCTATTTTTTTGAAAAAAACTACCTTATTTTTATATTTATCTGTCAAAATATTTCTGTTTTTTTCTATAAATGGCTTAAATAAAAAATTATAATACCGATATTAAATTGATAACATTTAAAAGGTTCGGACTTATATGAAAAATGTACTGAAATCAGTTTTATTTTGTTTAGTTTTTGTTATGTGCTGTTCAAATGTATTTGCAATTCCATTGTGGATGCATGGTGATGGACAGGGACAGAAGTCAATGCTGTCCAATGATGTTTACCGCATGTTTTCGCCTAATAGTGCAGAGTCTTCTGCCAGTTATTATGCAAAACGTGTTGTAAAGGCTCTTGTCCGTGACAGAAAACGTACTATGAGAAGTGCTTTTTCTTTGAACACATTGAAGAAAACTCCAGATTTGCAGGATCAGATAGATTATGTGTTTTCTCTTTATGAAGGTGAATTCCTTTACTGGGGAGAACTTGGTTTTTCAAGTGAATCAAATACAGGAATGGGATTAAGCCACAAAACAACTTGTAAGGGATATTACACAATCAAGACTGACAAAGCTGAATATGAAATGTTCATAATGTGCTACAAGCGAAATGAAGTTGAGCTTGATGATATTGGCATTATTTCAATGCGTTTCTATAGGGTAAAAGATGTAGAAACAATGACAGAGCCTGTTGATTATCGTCTTGATAATGGTGTTGTTGAAATGATGAATGAGCGTGATAACGTTTACGACTTTAAGTTTACACCAGGCATTTTTATTCCTACAACAAGAGATGATGATCTCGAAAAATCAAGAGCAGATATGAATTATATTTTAGAATGCATCAAAAATAAGGATGAAAAAGGTCTTTCTCAGAAGTTCTGTAAAGTAGCTAATTCCAGATGGGTAAATAAAAGTCAGGAAATGCAGGATGTGTTTAATTTTGTAAAAGGCACTGTAGTTTCCTGCGAGGCAAAAAGTGTTGTAAGGGATACTGCTTATGTAGATGATGTTATGTTCTCTCCTTTACTGCAAGTCTATGATGTGGAGACTACAGAAGGTTCTTATGTATTCTACATTAATACTATAGAAGCTGATTATGATAGTGGCATTTATACAATCCGTGTTATTAATTCTGAATACAGAGATAATCTGTATACAACCTTCTCAAGAATGCGTCCGGGAGCTTATGTTCCTGTAGGATATTACGATAAAGAATACCGTTAATAGAGTTTTTTATTTATAAAATAAAAACGGCAGCTTTGAATACTCAAAGCTGCCGTTTTTTTATGTCAGCGTAATGCCGATTTATTTTGTTGCATCAATAGGCTTCATGCTTGTCATGTATGCACGGAGCTTCTTTCCTACTGATTCAATTGGATGGTTACGGATTTCTTCGTTAACCTGAACAAGAACAGTATTTGGTACTGCATTTGTCTTTACATCAAGTCCCTTACCAATATCCTGTGTTGTAACTTTGTCCATGAATTCTTTCTGAAGAAGAGGAACACATGCACGTGCAAACAAGTAACATCCGTATTCTGCAGTATCAGAAATAACTTTGTTCATTTCATACAGACGGCGGCGGTCAATAAGGTTTGCAATAAGAGGAACTTCATGCAATGATTCATAGTATGCGCTTTCTGGTTTAATGCCTGCACTTACCATTGTTTCGAAAGCAAGCTCACAACCAGCCTTTATGAAAGCAACAAGAAGAATACCCTTGTCAAAATATTCCTGTTCTGTAATTTCTTCAGATGTTTCTTCTTCTACTTCAA
>CACXDK010000249.1 GCA_902766345.1 uncultured Spirochaetaceae bacterium
AAATCCCATCTGCATCATAAATACAAGTACCGAAGCAAGCAGTACAAATACTTAGTTAAAGAGATATGTATTTCCCATAGACTATCCTTTATTTTATTATAAGTACCATTTGACTACAGACAGCAGAGTTATAAGTTCCCCACCTGCTGTCTGTGCCAATACTGAAAACTAATAGAGATAAGGTTCTTCCCAAAGATTAAGCTTTGTACCAATTCCCATCTTAAGTGCGCGTTCATAGATGGTCTTACCCCATGCAACATCTTCAACTGGCATGCCGCCAATTGAATAAAGAATTATCTGATCGTCATCTGCACGTCCTGAAATAGCACCTGAAGCAATTGCTCCAATATCTTCCATGCGGTCCTTTGTAAGCTTACCGTCATGAATCATGTCCGTAAACTTTGAACCAAAGATAAACCACTTTTCAAAAGTTGGATAAGGATATTCTTCAGCCCAAGTGTCGTACATCTTTGTGTTGTCAACAACAAGCTTTGTCTTTGGATCTGCAATAAAATCCTCGCTTGTATTTAAAGCACCAACTGTACAAATTAAAGCACCTGGCTTTACCCATTCTCTTTCAATCCATGGATAAGTTTCAGAGCCACCAGTAGGAGTTGAAACAGCAAAGTTCATAATATCAGAACCACGGGTACATTCTTCTATTGTGTCACACACAATAAAGTTCTTAAACTGAGGACAATGTTCCTTTGTATAAGCAATACAACGGTCTATAGCATCCTTACCGCGTCCCTTTATCTTCAAAGTATCAAGACTAGGACGAAGTGCTGCAAAAGTTTCAATAGTTACGTTATTGATAAATCCCGGTCCTACAATACCGAGAACCTTTGCATCCTTCTTTGCAAGAAGCTTTACACCAACACCTGGAATTGCAGCTGTACGATATGCACTTACAAGGTTTGCACTCATGTGAGCTACAGGAGTTCCAGTTTCCTTATCATTAAGAGTAAGCATGAGACATGAGCGAGGAAGCTTTTTATTACGGTTGTCAACATTTGAACCATACCATTTACAACCAGCCATATCAAACGAACCGCCAAGATATGCAGGCATTGCCATAAAGCGACGGTCAGGACCATCCTTTGGCATATTTGGGAAGTCAGGTTCTTTCGGAAACTGAACCATGCAGCCGTGGGAGTTTCCACTTCCACCACCCATTCGGTAATCACCCTTGTACAGAAGTTTTACAACTTCTTCCATACAATCCGTACAGCCTATGACATCACGTACACCCGCTTTAATCATATCCGGCTCGCTTAAATAAAGAAAATCGACTCTTGGGTAACTCATAGAAACCTCCTGTACCCTGCAAGATGCAAGCTTTCCGCAACACACCTGCATTTGTTTTATAATTTTGAATATTTTACGACTTGGTCTTGAACCTGTCGTATTTAAGCTCACTTATATCAATAGTTTTTGAAGCACCGTCCATAATCAGTTCTTTGATTGCAAGAGATACTGCTGGAGAAATTCCAAAACCATGACCGCTAAAACCAAATGCAAGGGTAAGTCCAGGCATTTCCTTTACATTATCTATTACAGGCAGAACATCAATGCACTGGTCATACCAGCCACTCCAGGTACGCACAACCTTTACATCTTTCAAGCAAGGGAAGTACCTCATAATTCCGCGAGAAATACTTGGTGCAGTCAGAGGGTTTGTAACAAAGTTTTCGCCAGCATTGTTCGATGTAAATGCCTGCAGTCCTGAGTTTCCACCCAAAACAAAACTTCCGTGTTCACTCTGATGCCCATAGAATTCTCCACCTGCAACACCAAGCATGATGTCGAACATCGGAGGCATAGCTTCAGTAACCAGAACTTCATTGAACTGACGTTCAACAGGAACATCTATGCCAACAGTATTTGCAATGGCTCGGGATTCCCAACCTGCACAAAGAAGAATTTTTGGAGCTTCGTATACACCGTCATCAGTAAGGACCTTACGAACAGCCCCCTTTACCTTTTGCAGACCAAGTACACGCACTCCGCTTATAAAAGTTGCACCATATTCAAGAGCTTTCTTGTAATAACCAAGAGTTGCCTTTAATGGATTTGCATGTCCATCTGTAGGACACCAGCTTGCCGCAATAATTTCTTTTGACATATAAGGACAAATCTCACGTGCCTCATCTCCAGAAATCATCTTTACATCAAGCCCGACTTTTGTACTTTTTGCAGTATGAGCTTCAAGAACCTTTATATCTTTTTCCGTAAGTCCAAGACGAATGTTTCCTTTCTGAACGTATTCAACATTTACACCAAGTTCATCACTCAGTCCTGGCCAGATATTTGCAACAGCATACATTGCAAGCGGAAGTTCTTTTGGGTCACGAGCACTCTGACGCACACCTCCTGCATTACGACAGGAACCGCCATTGCCTATTTCCTTTTTTTCAAGGACTATAACGTCTAAGCCTTCTTTTGCAAGACGATATGCAGTGGAACATCCCATAATTCCACCGCCAATAATAATTACATCAGCACTCTTTTTTTCTGCCATACTAATCCTCCTGTACGTCAGTTACGTTGTGGCTGAACGTTCCAATTTCTACAGGCCGTACAGGAGCACGTCCCTGAATCATTCCTACTTCGCTAGGCTTTGTTCCTAACTCTGCAGCAATAATTCCCTGCACAAGACGCTGACATGTCTGTCCCTGACATAGACCCATGCCACTTCTCAGATAACGCTTTACTTCATTCATGGTACTCATGCCGTCATACACTGCACGACGAATTTCACCGCGGGTAATTTCTTCACAACGGCAGATTATCATATCGTCGCCAGGCAATTCCTTAAACGGCTCCGACTTTTTGGTACGAATAAGTTTCTGCATCTGCATCCTCCTTAGACAGCCTTAAAGAAACGTGCACTGTCCACAAACTGTAAAGGCACCTTCATTGTTACAACAGCAGTCTTATCCATTACAGGACTGACTTTTACATCTACAATTTCTGCATCACAAACAGCCTTACCGCTTCTGTCAAGAGCCTTTCCCTTATCACCCTTCTTAAGCATTGGAAGAAATTCATAAGGAAATGCAACACTTGCATAGTCTGGCTCAAAGTTCTTGTTAACAAGAAAAATTGACTGACCAGAACAAGTTGCAACACACATTCCGCATCCCGTACATTTCTTTGTAGTGTCTATTGCAGGGATTTTCGTAATGTTAGCACCAACCATAATACAACCGAACTTACATGCTTCTTGACAAGGATTACATGGAATGTTCTGTGTACATTCAATTACAGGATGAACACCTTCCTTTTCATAACAGGCTGCAGGAAACGGCTTTAATTCTTCTTCTGTTACAAAACCATGCTGCAAAAGACTATTAGAAATAGGATAGCCTTCGTCAGTTGTTGTCCAGTCATTGCGTCCTTTGTTCTTAGGAGCAAACATTCCCTGTCGCAGTTCTCCGAGAGCTGCTTGAAATCCGTGATATTTTGTATGAAAACTGTCTTCATCTATATATCCAGCCCTAAAGCATACATGGCTTGCAACATTCTTTCCCTGAATCATTGCAGAACTTGCTTCTTCAATTCCTGCAACATCTCCAGCACAATAAATTCCCGAAACGGAAGTTTCTCCATATTCATTGAGAACAGCAACA
>CACXDK010000250.1 GCA_902766345.1 uncultured Spirochaetaceae bacterium
GAATTGATTGACGCAGAAAGCAGAAAACTGAAAGCATTAGAAAAATACAAAAAAGGCTTGATGCAAAAGCTGTTCCCTGCGGAAGGGAAAACCCTGCCTGAATGGAGATTCCCTGAGTTTCAAGGATGTGGAGAATGGAATATCGACAAATTAGGTAATTTGTGTAAGATAACCACTGGTAAATTAGATGCAAATGCTATGGTAGCAAATGGAAAGTATCGATTTTATACATGTGCAAAAGAATTTTTTCAAATTGACAAATATGCATTTAATACGGAAGCTTTGCTGATCTCTGGAAACGGTGCGAATGTTGGATATATTCACTATTATAAAGGTAAATTTAATGCCTATCAAAGAACCTATGTATTAGATCAATTTTATGAAGATATCCACTATATTCAATATTACTTGGAACGAAACTTATCTCGTAGAATAAACACGGAAAAAAACGAGGGTAATACGCCATATATAGTTTTAAAAACACTTACAGATATGGATATCTTCTTTCCAAAAGATTTAAAAGAACAACAAAAAATTGCGGACTGTTTGTCGAAGGTAGATACCATGATTGAAGAACAATCAAATAAAGTAGAACAGTTAAAAGCGCATAAAAAAGGATTGATGCAGGGATTGTTTCCTTCTCTTGAGGAGGCAGATGTATGAGTATAAATGTACCGGAAAAGCTGTCTAAACAGGAATATAACGGTCTTCTTAACGATTTGAAAAAATTTGATTTAACTAAATACACAGATCTGATTAAAGATAATTATAAAAAGCCAAAAGGAGAAACAGAGTATTCCTTAAAAGATGGTATTGCTGAGCCAATTCGCATCAATTTAGATTATGTGCTTAAACGGATTTCAGATAAGCAAGTGTTCGACAACCTGCAAGAAATCGCCCGATATTTAAGGATGCTGCTGGAAGATAAAAAATATGTTTTACTATTTGCCTATAATGGTACCGGCAAAACAAGGTTGTCCGCCGAATTTAAGACATTAGGGCAGACGCTGAATGAAGAAACGGGAGAAAAAACGGTAGACACATTATATTATAATGCTTTTACAGAAGATCTCTTTTATTGGGATAATGATTTAGAAAATGATACTGAGCGATTTTTAAAATTGAATAGACACTCTCGGTTCTTTTCTGGCCTGAGAGATTTGGAAATGGAAAGCAGAATTCGCCCCTTTTTACATCGTTATGCCGATTTTGATTTTACCATTGATTATGATGAATATAAAATTAGCTTTTATAGGAATGTTGTGATCGACGGAGTCAGTCAAAGAATTGACAATATCAAAGTTTCCCGTGGCGAAGAGAATATATTTATCTGGTGTTTTTTCTTGGCTATTATGCAGTTAGTTGTGGATAAAGTAGAATCCTATGATTGGGTCCAGTACATTTATATTGATGACCCAATTTCATCTCTGGATGATAATAATGCAATTGCTGTGGCAAGTCATTTAGCAACTTTAATGAGTGGCGCAGATATAAAAGTAATCGTGTCGACACATCATGCGTTATTCTATAATGTTTTGTGCAATGAAATTGCAAAGGCGGAAAGACTGTTTTTTCAAAAGCTATCAGGAACTGGTTACATATTAAAGGATACAAGTAAGACTCCCTTTTTTCATCATGTTGCTTTGCTGAAGGAATTAAAGAAGGCTGCTGATTCGGGAGAACTCTATACTTATCACTTCAATATTCTTCGGAACATTTTGGAAAAGACGGCATCTTTCCACGGATATAAAGATTTCTCATCGTGCTTAAGAAAAGAAGATGAGGATTCCGTCGTGTATAGAAGAATAATAAATCTGTTAAGCCATGGTAACTATTCGATTTTCGATCCAAAAGAAATGGTCGAAGAAAACAAAGAACATTTTAAAAGAATACTGAATGATTTTTTGGAAGATTACAAATTTAATCAAAATATATTTGATACAGAGCAAGTACAGGAGGACAACTGATGAATGACACACAACAAAAACAGTTAGGCTCAACATTATGGGCGATTGCTGA
>CACXDK010000251.1 GCA_902766345.1 uncultured Spirochaetaceae bacterium
ATACTGTGCAGATGACAATGGAGCTGTAGAGACTGCTGGCATAGTGCACGAAAAACGTCCTGACCTTCAGTGCATTCCTTACGGCGAAAAGGCAGACGGTGATTACAAGCTTACTTTTGGTAATGTTGAGAACGGAAAGCATTTCTTTACTGTAAAGGTTTTCGGAGAGTGTGCTTTGTGTGTTCCTGGCAATCATAATGTGCGCAATGCTACTGCAGCTCTTGCTCTTGTAGCGGAGCTGTTAAAGACCGATGGCAAAAATCCTTTGGATTATGTAGAAAAGCTGAAAGCGGGGCTTGTTGCCTTTGCTGGTGGAAAACGTCGCTCCGAAATTGTCGGCAAGGCAAAGACTGCAAAGGGGCAGGATGTTATATTTATTGATGACTATGGACATCATCCTACAGCCATAAAGACAACCCTTGCAGGTTATCGCGATTTTTATAAAAAGCATAAGATTATTGTGGATTTTATGAGCCATACCTATACCCGTACTGCAGCATTGCTTGAAGAGTTTGCTTCAAGCTTTTCAGATGCAGATGAAGTCATTCTGAATAAGATATACGGTTCTGCAAGGGAAGATGCTTCCTGTGCAACGGTTACGGGAGAAACTCTTGCAGAACATGCTAAGAAATATCATTCTTCTGTTCATTACTGTTCTGAGTTTGAGCAGGCTGCAGAAGAAGGCTTGGCTTTGCTTTCTTCTGACAGTGGTAAAGAATATCCTGATGGATTTTTGTTTGTTACCATGGGAGCTGGAGATAACTGGAAAGTTGGAAAGATTATTTTGGAAAAATTAAGGAGTAGTGCATCATGAATAGCATGACAGGTTACGGATATAAGGAGATAATGGCGGACAGCACTCAGATTAGTGTGGAAATCCGCTCTGTAAACAGCCGTTTTCTTGATTTGAATATAAATATACCGTCATTCTTAAATCCTTTGGAAAGCCGTTTTCGCAAATTGATTTCGGAAAATATTATTCGCGGAAAGGTAGATGTTTCCATTCGCGTAAAGGATACAAATTCTACAGCTAAGATTACTGCCGATCCTCAGGCTGCTGTTTTGTATAGGAATGCAATTGCAGAAATTGCCCGTGCTCTTGGTCAGTCAGAAGACATTCCTTTAAGCCTTATCATTGAGCAGGAAGGTGTTTTGAACATTACTCATGAATATGATGTAGAATGTTATTGGAAAAAAATTGAACCTGTGTTTACGGATGTACTTAACGAATTTCTTGCAGACAGAAAAAGGGAAGGCGAGAACCTTAAGAAAGACCTTCTTGCAAAGCTTGATAAGTTGGATGAATGTGCAGCTTTCTTTAAGCAGTGGCAGCCAGAAATGGAAAAACGTTTTAAAGAAAACATTACGGCAAAGTTTAATGAGCTTTTGGGCGAGCATGTGGATGAAAACAAAATTCTTGAGGAAACCGCATCTCTCATGATAAAATATACTATAAATGAAGAAATCATCCGTTTACACAGTCATCTGGCTGCATTACGTAAAGAGTTGAATGAAAACCCTGTTCCTGGTAAGAGAATGGATTTTATCTGTCAGGAAGCTAACAGGGAAATTAATACGATAGGCAGCAAGAATCAGTTTACGGAAGTTGGCGCAATGGTTGTAAATGCCAAAGATGCACTTGAGAATATTCGTGAACAGTCAAAAAATGTAGAATAGGGGGACTTTTATGTCGGAATATGCAATAAAAAATGGTAAGGAACTGCGGGTTGCAATCAGTGGAAAATCTGGTTGTGGAAATACAACTGTGAGTACTCTTCTTTCTGAAAAGCTTGGGGTAAAACTCATAAACTATACTTTTCGTCAGTTGGCTCAGGAAAAAGGGCTTACACTGGAGCAGGTAATTCAAAACGCAAAGACTGATGACAGCTATGATAAATATGTTGATACACATCAGGTAGAGCTTGCCAGAAAAGAAAGCTGTGTTCTTGGCAGTCGTCTTGCAATCTGGATGCTTAAGGAAGCGGATTTAAAGGTTTATCTTTTGGCAAGTGATGATTTGCGTGCAGGTCGCATTTTAAATAGAGAAGGCGGTGACTTGCAGAAGATAAAGGAATTCACAGCAATGCGTGACAGCGAGGATACCCGCAGATACAAGCAGCTTTATGACATTGATAATAATGCTTATGAAGGGGTTGCTGACATTATTATTGACACAAGTAAGAGTGGTCCTGAAGGCATTGTGGAAAGCATTATTGCAGAGTTGATTAAGAGAGACTTTGTAGAGAAAAAATAAGAAAATTTGATAAAAACTGGGCTAAACGTATTGACCAAAAATATTCAGTATGATATTATTCAATCATTCGCGGTGGCATAGTCCAGTCGGTAGAACAACGGACTCATATTCCGTATGTCAGAGGTTCGATCCCTCTTGCCACTACTAAATCCTGTCTTTTTAGACAGGATTTTTTTTATGCCATGAATAACATGATTTATATTGGTGCAAAATTTATCATAAAATTATCAATTTTTTTTATTATTTTTTAGATAAAGTTATTGACACAAAATGAACAAAAGTATATAGTATTAAACATCTAAAGCACATCAGCCGGCGTAGCTCAGTTGGTAGAGCGGAGGACTGAAAATCCTTATGTCATCAGTTCGACTCTGATCGCTGGCACTAAAAAGACTTCTAAGAAATTAGAAGTCTTTTTTTTTATCTTTTGGTTTTTAGGCAAAATAAAAACCGC
>CACXDK010000252.1 GCA_902766345.1 uncultured Spirochaetaceae bacterium
AGTGGAGAACGATAAAATGCAGTTAGGTAAATTAAAAGAAATTGATATAAGAAAAGTATGGCAGCACGAACAGTATGATTTTTCTAAATGGCTATCTTCTGAAAATAATATCAAAGAACTTGGCGATGTTCTTAATTTATCTCTAACAGATGTTGAAACCGAAAAATTTGTTGGAAACTATCGCTGTGATATTTTGTGCAAAGATGAAATTACCGGCAAAATCGTTTTAATAGAGAATCAATTAGAACCAAGTAATCATGACCATTTAGGGAAAATTATTACCTATGCTTCAGGTTTAGATGCTGCAGTTGTTGTTTGGATAGTTCAAAATGCTAGAGAAGAACATGCTAGTGCAATTGAATGGCTTAATAAACATACCGATAAAGAAGTTTCTTTTTTCTTAATTGAAATCCATGCTTATACAATCGGAAATTCAGAGCCAGCACCTTTATTTAAAATAATAGAGCAACCAAATGACTTTAATAAAAATATTAAAACATTATCTCAAAAGGGGGAGATGAACGAATCTCAATCAAGGCGTCTAGAATTTTGGACACAATTTAATGAAATACTTGAAGAAAGAGGAAAACCTTTTAATAAAAGAAAAGCAACAACAGACCATTGGTATTCTGTTGCTTTAGGTTCTTCTGAATGTCATCTTACTATTGATTTGGTAAATAGAGAGCATAAAATTCGTATTGGCCTATGGATAGATGATAACAAAGACTTATATGATTCTTTGGAAGAAAAAAAAGATGAAATTGAAGCAAAGACAAATATAAAATTTGAATGGGATAGGCTTGATGAAAAAAAAGCATCTGTAATTTGCAAATATATTGATGGGTTAGATTTTGATAATCAGTCTAACTATAAAGAGTTGATGAATAAGGTAATTGACGAGATAGTTATACTCAAAAATGTCTTTTCGAAATATATTTAATTTGTGTTATTGAGCCTTTTTAAACAAATTGAACTTTATGCTAGAACGAAGAAGGAATAAGCCGAAGCCCAGAAAATCCAGATATGGAGGCAGAAAATGAAAACTACAAATCTCAAAATAAAACAAGTTAACTATAAAGTAAAATGCCGGGATACTACGATCGGCAAGATTTATGAATGCACAGAAGAATATTATCATCCGAACGGGAGCCTGTTATTGATTTTGATAACAGATGATGCTGGTGATGAACATTCGGTAAACCCAGATTATTTTGAGAAAATTGCATGAACAAAAAAAAACAGAACTGCTTCACTTTTGGGTGCTTTTTTTGTCTATATGTTACCTGTATCACCTGCAGAAAACGGAAGGTGATACAATCCCAATGTGCAGTAATGGGGGGGCGATTCCATTATACCCCAGGGGAAACCCTAGACGCAGCTGGCCGACTTTCTGTCGTCCTGCACAAATCAAGAATAACTCTGAATAGGAAATAAATCAAGTTATCTTTTCAGAACAAAAATCTCTATAAAGGCAAGAACGCACAAACTTGTATTACCTGCTGAAAACCATGTTATGTGATATTTTATTTAAGCATATCACATAACATGGTTTTCAAAGCGGATGCCAAGGCCAAACCTTGCTTTTTTTTGAACATTGACAGAGGTAAGAAATTATTGTATATTTTATTTATAAGGAAATCGCGCCTTTAATCGCGAGTGTTATACGGAGGTCGTAAGTTTTCTTACGGCCTCGTTTTTTATATATGGACAAATTACTTTTCTATGAAATTGACAACAACTATATAGATTTTCTCTCAAAATTTTCTGAGCATTTGTTTCATAATGCGAAAATATCGCAAAGTTATTCAAGAAAATATATCGGAATCCTTTTTGAAATTAATGGCTTAAAATATTTTGCTCCACTTTCCTCATTTAAACCAAAGCATAAAAGATTAAGCGAAACTGTCGATTTTATAAAAATCGGTGATATGGCTGTAATAAATCTGAATAATATGTTCCCTGTGCCGGATGGAATTTATTCTCTAAAGAATCCTGAAGCAGAAAATGATTTACAATACAGAACTTTACTCAATAATGAAATTCGTATAGTAAGAAAAAAAGAGGAACAAATAATTAATAATGCAAAATCTGTTTACAATCACAAAATAACAAATGACGGTAAATCAAAATTGAGTCAGCGATGCAATGACTTTAAATTACTCGAAGAAAAGTGTAAGGAATATGAAATTCCTTTAAAGAAGAAATAGAATCAAAGCCGACTCTGGATGATTTGATTAAAAAGGAAGTATTGAATAAAAATTGTACATTGATTTATAGCAAGAAATCTCATATATTATATACAGATTGAGGACATAGGGCTTGTCCTGGCTAAATAAATAAGATCCGATAGATGATTGGGGTCGGAGAGCCTGACCCGGCTAACAAAATAAAGC
>CACXDK010000253.1 GCA_902766345.1 uncultured Spirochaetaceae bacterium
ATTCAAAATCCATTGGTATTTTCTGAACAATAAGGTATAATGTTTCAACTTTTATGGTTTTGTGGCAAAATCATGGCTATGATAGTGACGCAAACATCGCTATGATTGCAATGCAAACATCGGTATGTCTGAGATGCAATCATCGGTATGATTGCGACACAAACATCGCTATGTTTACGACGCGGACATCGCTATGATTATGACTCAATCATAGTCGTGTGCTGAAAAAACTGACTTCCTTAGTTGTATAGGAGAATTCTATGGGCGGAATATTTGGAGTTGCCTCTAAAGGTGACTGTTCTCTGGATTTGTTCTTTGGCGTTGATTATCATTCCCATTTGGGAACTCGACGTGGCGGGCTCACTGTTTATCAGGAAACTAATAATTTTAAGCGTGCAATTCATAATATTCAGAATTCTCCGTTCCGTACTAAATTTGAAAATGACATCAGCGAGATGAAAGGGCATATCGGTATTGGCTGCATTTCTGATTATGAACCTCAGCCTCTTTTGGCTCGTTCTCATCTTGGACGTTTTGCACTTACTACGGTTGGAATTGTTACTAATAAGGAAGAACTTGCAAAAGAATTGATGGATAAAGGCATTTCATTTTTGGAAATGTCTGGTGGCGAAATTAATCAGACTGAACTTATCCTTGCCATGATAAACAGCCAGCCTTCTATTGTTCAGGGAATCCAATATGTTCAGTCCCGCATTCAGGGCTCTATTACTATGCTCGTTGCTACTCCGGAAGGAATTTTTGGTGCAAGAGATAAACTTGGGCGCACTCCTTTGCAGATTGGCAAGAAATTGAATGAAGACGGTTCTGTTCAGGCATTCTGTCTTAGTTTTGAAAGCTTTGCATATATGAATCTTGGCTATAAACATGAGCACGAGCTGGGACCTGCAGAAATTGTATTTGTAACGGACTCTGGCTATGAAGTTCTGCAGAAGCCTGGCAATGAAATGAAAATCTGTACATTCCTGTGGATTTACTATGGTTATCCTACAGCCTGTTATGAAGGTGTTAATGTTGAAACTATGCGCTATAACTGTGGTAAATATCTTGCACGCCGTGATAAGCTTGCTGAAATTCATCCAGACTGTGCTGCTGGTGTTCCAGATTCCGGTACTGCACATGCTGTCGGATATGCAAATGAAGCGGGAATTCCTTTTACAAGGCCTTTCATAAAATATACACCGACTTGGCCACGTTCATTCATGCCTGTAAATCAGGAGCAGCGCAATCTTATTGCACACATGAAGCTTATTCCTGTTCCTCAGTTAATAAAGGATAAAAGTATCATTCTGATAGATGATTCTATTGTACGCGGTACTCAGTTGCGTGAAACTACCGATTTCCTTTATGAAAGCGGTGCAAAGGAAGTTCATGTGCGTCCTGCATGTCCTCCGATTATGTTTGGCTGTAAGTATTTGAATTTCAGTAGATCTAAGAGTGAGATGGATTTAATTGCCCGCCGTGTAGTAAAACAGTTTGAAGGCGATGATGTGAGCGAAGAAACGCTTGCAAAGTACTGTGATCCTGATACTCCAGAATATGAAAAGATGCAGGAAGAAATTCGCCGTCAGCTGCATTTTACAACGCTGCGTTTTCATAGACTGGATGACATGCTTGATTCTACAGGTCTTGATCACTGTAAGCTGTGTACATACTGTTGGAATGGGAAGGAATAATAGCTTTTAATAGTCCTTTGCATCCTTCAAGAATCTGATCATAAGTCGTATCAAAATCATCGGTATACCACGGGTCGGCAATGTCTCCGGGGTGTGCCGTATATTCCCTTAGTTTGTGGATTTTACAGTCTGGATCACTGCCGAAAATGCGCAGCATGTTTCGGATGTTGTTGCTGTCCATGCCTATAATGTAATCATATTCAGCGTAGTCATCTCTTGTAATCTGGGAAGCTTGATGCGGTGTCATCCTTATGCCCATCTCCTGCATTTTTCTTCGTGCAGGGGGATATGGAGGATTGCCTAGTTCTTCCGTGCTTGTAGCTTTTGAATAGATATAGAACTTGTCTGCAAGATCTGCTTCATCTACGAGCTGTTTCATGACAAATTCTGCCATTGGTGAACGGCAGATATTGCCGTGACATACAAAAAGAATTCTGTTAATTTTGTTCATAATAATGTAATAAGCTTTTCTATATTTTCTTTTGTAGTTGCCCAGCTTGTTGCAAAGCGGACAACAGTGTGAGAATCATCATATTTCTGCCAGAAACTGAAACATACTTCTTTTTTCAACTCTTCCATTTTTTTATTTTCCAGAATGATGAACTGCTGGTTAGTAGGGGAGTCTAGGAAGAACTGATAGTTTCGTGCTTTAAATGCTTCTTTGAGCATGTCTGCTGTTTCTATGGCATTGCGGCTTATATTGAAGTACAAATCATCTGTAAAAAGTGTGTCGAATTGAATGCCAAGTAAACGTCCTTTTGCAAGTAATGCTCCATGCTGTTTTATTTGTGTTTCAAAATGTTCTGGCTTGTTGTTATGCGTAAAGACTACTGCTTCGCCACAGAGTGCTCCTACTTTTGTTCCTCCGATGTAGAAAATGTCACAAAGCGAAGCAATGTCGCTTAGTGTTAAGTCTGACTTCTTGCTCATTAAGGCATAACCTAATCGTGCTCCATCTATGTACAGAGGAATTTTGTAGTTGGAACAGATTTTATGAATATCACTAAGTTCTTGTTTTGTATAAATTGTTCCGTATTCTGTAGGCTGTGAAATGTATACCATTCCTGGGAATACTTCGTGCTCATGATTTCCGTCGTTGTAGAAATCTTCTATAAATTGAGACAGTTCTTTTGCATTAATTTTGCCTTCATGTTCTGGGATGCAGAGAACTTTATGCCCTGTGTATTCAATGGCTCCTGCTTCATGCGTGCTGACATGACCCGTAGTGGCTGCAATAACGCCTTCGTATGGTTTTAATACTGTGTCTATGATAATTTGATTTGTCTGTGTACCGCCAACAAGAAAAGCTACGTCTGCATTGTC
>CACXDK010000254.1 GCA_902766345.1 uncultured Spirochaetaceae bacterium
AGCGACGGCTATTTCAAGCGACCAATAAGCGTATACCGTGCAGAAGAATTTAATGACGGTAAAAGAAAAGTCCGCTTGCAGTTTTTAATTCTGGCAAAGGGTGTCGGTACAAAAGAACTGTGTGCACTTAATGCAGGCGAGTCTTTTTTAATTTCTGGCCCAGAAGGAAAACCTTTTGAGCTTATTGAAGGCTTAGATAACACAAAACCAGAAATCTGTATTGTAGGCGGAGGAATAGGCATTGCACCTGTTGCAAACTTTGCTTCTTCACTTACCGAAAAGTCTTATGACTTCTTTGCAAGTTTTAAAAGCGGATCTTACGGGTTGGACTATATAAAAGCCAATGAACTTGTAATTACAACAGATGACGGTTCTGTCGGCGTAAAAGGAATGTTACCAGCAGCATTGACAGCTGAACGCATAAAGAAAAGCGGATACAAAGTAATTTATGCATGCGGCCCTACTCCAATGCTTGTGTACATACAGAAAGTGGCAGCAGAATGTAATGTAAAAGCGTATCTTAGCGTGGAGCATCACATGCTTTGCGGCGCTGGTGCTTGTCTGGGATGTACGATAGTCACCAAAAAAGGCACACTGCGGGTTTGTAAAGAAGGTCCTGTATTTGATGCAGAAATTCTTGATTTTGGAAAGCCACCTGTCAGAAGACAGCCTCTTGCAGAAGGTGAAGAGCCTGATGTAAGCGTGGATATTGCTGGAGTTCACTTTGAAAACCCAGTATTTGCCGCAGCCGGTACTTTTGGCTATGGGCAGAATTTCAGAGGTTTCTCAGATGTAAATGCATGGGGAGCAATCTGCTCAAAAGGTACAACTCTTAATCCTAGAGACGGTAATGCTGGAGAGCGGTGCATAGAAGTTCCTTCTGGAGACATAAATTCAATTGGATTACAGAATCCTGGAATGCAGTACGCTGTAGACGAACTTATTCCAGACATGATGAAGTTAAAGCCAAAAACAATCATCAACCTTGCAGGAAGCGATCTGGATTCCTATGTAGAAGCTACAAAACTTGCAGATACTACTGATGCACCAATGATAGAACTGAACATCAGCTGTCCGAATGTAAAAGCTGGCGGTCAGGCTTGGGGCATAAAACCAGAGCTTGCATTTGAATGTGTAAGTGCCGTGCGAAAGGCAACGAAAAAGCCTTTGATGGTAAAACTTTCGCCGAATGCACCAGACTTGCGTGCTGTTGCCATGGCTTGTGTAAAAGCTGGCGCTGATGCACTCAGTCTTGTAAACACATTCCAGGCAGTATCAATTGATATTGAAAATGAAAAGCCTTGGTTCAATAACATACGTGCAGGTCTGTGTGGTCCTGCAATAAAACCTATAGCTCTTAGAATGGTTTATGATGTTGTTGAGGAAATGAATAAACTTCCTGTTGAACAGCGCATTCCTATTGTTGGAATTGGCGGCATCAGTACTTGGCAGGATGCTGTAGAATTCATTATGGCTGGAGCCTGTGCAATACAGATTGGAACAGCAATATTTGTAAATCCTGATGTGGCAAAAGAAGTTGTTGAAGGATTAAAAGCTTTCATGAAAAGAAAAGGCTACAGAAATATTGCAGAAATGTGTGGTGTAGCACAGCAAAAATAAGGTTTTGTTACCTATCAAGTACTAAAATTGTTTTCTTATCTAGTATGAGGAAATTATTTTTAGTACTATTCTGTGCATTTTGCACAAGCATAGCATTTTCAGAAGGCATTTCCATGGCAAGACTTTTTTATCAGGGTCACGGCAGTTACAGAATTGTTTCTGCCGAAGGGCTTGTAATATACATAGATCCGTATGCAGGAGAAGGCTATCAAATGCCAGCAGATTTTGTACTGGTAACACATGAGCATCCTGATCATAATAAAGTTGAACTTGTTACAAAAAAGAAAAACTGCCTTGTATTTCATGCAAAAAATTTTATGTCTGGCGGAAAATATGGAGAAGCCCGCTTTAACGGCATACGTGTGAGGGCTGTACCAGCATACAATGAAAACCATTCACAGAATGAATGTGTCGGTTTTGTAATTACGCTGGAAAACGGCATTAACATATACTGTGCTGGAGACACTTCATATACAGACTTCATGGCAGAAGAACTTGCCTTCATGAATATTGACTACGCATTACTTCCTTGCGATGGAGTGTATAACATGGATGCAAAAGAAGCTGCCAGATGTGCGAACATCATTGGAGCAAAACATTCCATTCCAATTCACACAAAACCAGGAGCACTCTTTTCGCCAGAAGTTGCAGAACGTTTCGCAAAAGATATAGACAGAGAACGTACAGATTATCTTATTTTAAAACCAAATGAAGAAGTCAATCTGATTAATTGAACTTTGCTGAATTGAACAACTTGGCAAAAAGTGTTAAAATGTCATTATGAATACTTATGTGGCATTATGTGCAGTTGGCGCAGAAAAAATACTCGGTAACGAACTAAAACTTCTTGGCTATAAGCTCGATGGAAATGCACCTGGACGAGTTGCTTTTACAGGTGATGACGATGCTTTGTACCGTGCAAATTATTGTCTGCGTACAAGCGACCGTGTATATCTTCAAATGGCAAAATATAAAGCCTCTGACTTTGATGAACTTTTTGACGGCTGTTATGCTGTAAACTGGCAGGACTATTTCAAAAAGAATGTCCGAGTTGTTGTTGATAAAGTACGATGCCATAAAAGCAAGCTTTCAAGCGAACATTCCATTCAGGGAATCATTCAAAAGGCAATCTATAAAAAACTTGGCGATAAATGGAACATGACTACTCTGCCAGAAAAGGGAGATGAGTGTACTATCCGTGTATACATGGAAGAAAACACAGCAATCATCCTTCTTGACACCAGCGGAGAAGCCCTTCACATACGAGGATACAGAACAGCAGGTGTTCTTGCACCTTTAAGAGAGACTACGGCTGCAATACTGTTGCAGGAAATGCTATGGAAACGTAAGACTCCACTTCACGATCCATTCTGTGGAAGCGGAACCATTGTAACCGAAGCTGTATTATATGCCCACAACGTAGCTCCAGGATTAGGACGGCATTTTGCTTATGAACATCTTGCCATTTACAATGAAGACAGAGCTTTGGAAATAAAAAAACAAGAAGCCAGTAAAATTCGTACTGATGTTTTATGCCGCATTACTGGCAGTGATATTGACAGAACAGCTGTTCAAAAGGCTCGACTAAATGCAGAACATGCCTGCGTCATGGCGGGAAGAGCCCTTCAAATGATTGGAAGTGATGCAAAAATAGAACGCCCAGACTTTATTGAAAGCAACTTTGCTGACTTAAAAGCTCCTTATGATGAAGGCGTACTTTTGTGCAATCCTCCTTACGGAGAGCGTTTGGGAGACACTCAGCAGGCAGAAGAGCTGTACAAATCAATGGCAAGCCTGTTTGTAGATTTTCCAAACTGGAAAATGGGATTTATTACCAGCCAGAAAACATTCCAGAAGTGCATAGGTAAATATGCAACAGCGTTAAAATCAATTAAAGCTGGTAAATTAGACACAACTTTATATATTTACGACAAAAAATAATGGCAGTTCCTGTAGAACACGACAAACGAAAACACGAAATTCTCGACAAAGCACTAACCCTCTTCATTGAAGAAGGCTATGAAGACGTCACTTTTCAAAAGATTGCAGATCGTTGTGGCATTACCAGAACAACGCTGTACATTTATTTCAAGAATAAGAGGGAAATATTTTCCTGGAGCATAAAACAGCTGACCAATGACATGGAAAAAGAACTCCTTGTTGTTGTGCAGGACAAGTCTTTAACAACAGAACAATGTCTTAGAAAACTGTACGAAGTCATGCTTTCGTTCTGCGAATCCAGGGCAAAACTTTTTCAAGTACTGCTTTCATATCTGTTGCAGTTGCAGAAAACACAGGTTTCTGTAAATGACCGTGTTCGACGCAGATTTTTACGTCTTCATCATCTTATTACTGGTGTAATAATAAAGGGGCAAAAATCAGGAGAATTCAAAGTTCTGCCACTAAAGAAAGTGGATGATATGCTTTATATGATATTGGAAAATGCAGTGTTCCATATTGTTGTACTTGGAAAAACAAATCTTGACGACATAAAACAAATTGCAGATTTCACAATCAATCTTATATGCAAAGAAAAATAAAGGAGTAGAAGGCAAATGTTGATTTATATTACATTATGTTTCATTCCTTTGATTGCAATGTTTATCTGCATTGCAGTACTGACAAAAGGATTTAAAGTGTGGAAAGGTCTGCTTTCCTGCGTACTTGGACTTGCAGCAGTCATTCCAATTGCAATAATGCAGATGTTTGTAGGTGGACTCCTTTCTGCAAAAAATCTACTTGGAGTTCTAATAAGCGCCATTATAGTAAACGGTTTAATAGAAGAAGCTATAAAAATGCTGTTCATGTTTCTTTTGCCTGCAAAAAACACACGTGAAAGTTTGTTTTTTTTGTACGCAATGCTAAGCGGTCTGGCTTTAGGCTGCTGTGAAACACTCTTTTACCTTATTAGCGGTTTTGACAGTCTTGGACTTCGAATGGCAACAGCCGTCATAATTCATGTTGCATGCGGTGCTTTGGATGGATTATTTGTTTACGGCATAAAAACCAAACGGTTTAGCATTGCCCCATTCTTTTTTTCCGTAATGCTTCACGGCATTTACAATTATTTTGCAGGCTTTGGGCAGGAGTCAATTTATTTCTATCTGTCTTATGCCGTCATCCTTTTCGGAATAATCGAATGCCGCATTCAATATATAAAAATACGGGACAGTTTATAATCAGAAATATTTAATCTAATAGATTAAATCTATTAATTGACAATTAAGAATGTTGCTGTTAGACTTAAAATAGGAGTTTTATATGACATTAAAGGACAAATACGAAAAATGTTTGCAGGATTCTGAAAACTTTATAACAGGGGAAATGAAAAATCCTACTGTATCATATAAATATGGACGAGAACTGGCTAACTTCTTTAATAACGAATTAGATTTTTCTGATATAAACATACATTATACATATCCAATGGAAAAATTTGCAGGCTTAAAGGAAGACTGGGACTTAAAAATTCAGTTCCAGCTTAGAAAACCAGAAATAAACCGCTTTTCACCCCTTAATGCCCCTTACGTTTTCCAGTATCTTTCTACAATGGCAGATTCCAGCTGGTCAAAAGGAGAACCGTTGGACAGTGAAGCAAAGGAAATCATGCGCGGGATGAAAGACAAACTTAATCCTGTGCAAGATGGAATGAACATCAAGACTGTAACTGTTGAATGGGCAGTTCACGTTCCAGACTGTACCACATTCTATGTTAATTTCTTCTATGCTTATGAAAATAGAGAAGAAATGGATTAATTAGTCCTATTTTTTATAAAATACGCAGCTCAATAGGCTGCGTTTTTTTTGTCTAATGCAACCAGAACAGGAGGATACAATGGCTGCTCATTCAGAAAACGAAATCAAAGAATTAATAAAGAAAATGACATTGGAAGAAAAGTGCAGACTGTTAAGTGGTGCAGACTTTTGGCACACAAAAACAGTAGAACGGCTTGGAATTCCGCATATCATGGTAAGTGACGGTCCACACGGACTACGAAAACAAAATCTTGAAAAAGAAGGCAGCAGTGCAAATGAAAGCATTAAAGCAATCTGCTTTCCTGCTGCATGTGCCACAGCAAGCTCCTTTGACAGAGCCGTATTACAAAAACTCGGCGACACACTTGCAAAAGAATGTCAGCAGCAGGATGTTTCAACCATACTCGGCCCAGCAGTAAACATAAAACGCTCGCCACTTTGCGGACGCAATTTTGAATATATCAGCGAAGATCCATACCTTACAGGAGAGCTTGCTGCAAACTACATAAACAGCGTTCAAGCACATCACGTAGGAACATCAATAAAGCACTTTGCACTTAATAATCAGGAGTTCCGCAGACTTACAGCCTCGTCAAACTGTGACGAGCGTACAATGCGCGAAATCTATCTTACAGCATTTGAAAAAGCCGTAAAGCAGTCGCAGCCAGCAACAATAATGCACAGCTACAATCTTATAAATCACGCCTACACAGGAGAAAACAAATGGCTTCTTACAGACGTGCTAAGAAAAGAATGGGGCTTTAAAGGCGTTGTAATGTCAGACTGGGGTGCTGTAAATGATCGTGTAAAAGGTCTTGTTGCTGGCGAAGATCTTGAAATGCCATCATCAAATGGCATTAATGACAAAAAAGTTTTGGAAGCTGTCAAGAAAAATCCAGAACTGGAAAAGAGCCTGGACACAACCTGTGAAAGACTTTTGAAATGGATTTTTGCATTCCATGACAATAGAAAAGAAGGCGAATTTGATTTTGCAAAACATCATGACATTGCACGCGAACTTGAAGAAGAATGCATTGTCCTGTTAAAGAATGATAACATTCTTCCATTAAAGAAAGACGTGAAACTTGCCGTAATCGGAGAATTTGCAAACAAGCCACGTATTCAAGGAGGCGGTTCTAGCCACATAAATACAAGCACAGTTGTAAGTCCGCTGGAAGCATTCAAAAAATCTGGAATAGCGGTTGAATATGCACAAGGCTACAGCATTGATAAAACGGAAGAAGAAGATGCAAAACTGACAAAAGAAGCTGTTGAACTTGCTAAAAACAGCAGCACAGTCATATTCTTTGCAGGTCTGCCAGACAGCTATGAAAGCGAAGGATATGACAGGGAACATTTGAACTTGCCACCTGTGCAGAACAAATTAATTGAACAGATTGCGGAAGTAAACGGTTCTGTAATTGTTGTACTTCAAAACGGCTCTCCTGTTTTAATGCCATGGGATAAAAAAGTAAAAGCTATTGTAGAAGCATACCTCGGAGGAGAAGCTGTAGGCGAAGCTGTTGTTAATGTGCTTACGGGAAAAGTAAATCCAAGCGGAAAACTTGCAGAAACATTCCCGCTACGGCTAGAAGACACCCCAGCCTATCTCAGTTTTTCAAAAGATAAAAACAATGTAGATTATGGGGAAGGAATTTTTGTAGGATACCGCTATTACGACTCTAGAAAAATGGAAGTTGCATATCCATTCGGTTACGGATTGAGTTACACAACTTTTGAATATACAGACATTTCTGTAAGCAAAGATTCAATAACAGATGATGACACCATTACCGTAAAAGTTTCCGTAAAGAACACAGGTTCCGTTGCAGGAAAAGAAGTTGTACAGCTTTACATACAAGACAAGACTAATGCAACAATCCGCCCAGAAAAAGAACTCAAAGGTTTTGAAAAAATATTAATTAATCCTGGCGAAACAAAAACTGTCACATTCACTTTGGACAAGCGCAGTTTTGCCTGGTACAACACAAACATACATGAGTGGTATGCAGCAAGTGGAGAATACAACATCTTGGTAGGTGCTTCTAGCCGTGACATACGCCTTACAAAAAAGATTATTTTTAATACAAAGGTTCATGTGTTAAGAGAAATTACCGAAAACACAACCGTAGGCGATCTTATGGCAGATGAAAGAACTAAAGACCTCATCAAAAACTTTACTGACAGAAATAAAGCGATGAACAAAGAAGTTGACAGTTCGGAAAAAGAAGCTATTACAGACAAAATGAATGAAGAGATGCTCGGAGGCACACCACTCAGAACTCTGCACTTAATGGCATATAACCTTACAGAAGCTGATTACGAAGAGCTTCTGAAGAACTTAAACAAAGCCATTCAGTAATTCATAATGCAATAAAAAAAGAGGGTGTCCCATAGGAACAAAACCGTAGTTTTATGTTCCCATAGGACACCCTCTTTTTTATTTTTAAATCTCTATTTACTAATCAATTCGGTCTATTCGGTTCATTAGAATACAGCGATAACATCTCCGTTAGGGTATTTCTTCTGAATCCACTCTTTTACCTTTGCACTCTTAACAGCTTCTGACAAAGCCTTGATTGCCTCATCATTTTCATGACCAGCCTTTACTGCAATTACGTTTACATAAGGTGAATCAGCACCTTCTACAAACAAACCATCCTTAGAAGCGTTAAGACCAGCAGGAATTGCATAGTTTCCGTTGATAACAGCAGCCTCAACATCTGGCAAGATACGTGGTACAGAAGCAGCTTCAACCTCTGTAAACTTCAAGTTCTTTGGATTAGATACGATATCAAGTGGTGTTGCTGTAATGCCAGCAGAAGGTTTAAGAGTAATCAAACCTGCTGACTGGAGCAAAAGCAAAGCACGTCCTTCATTTGTAGGATCGTTTGGAATTCCAATGTTAGCACCTGCTGGAATATCTGCGATAGACTTGTGCTTTTTAGAATACAAAGCGATTGGCTCAATATGAATTCCTGCAGCACTTGCAAGATGTGTTCCCTGTTCCTTGTTGAAAGATTCAAGATAAGGAAGGTGCTGGAAATAGTTAGCATCAATCTGACCATCTTCAAGAGCCTTGTTTGGTGTTACATAATCTGTAAACTCAACAACCTTAAGAGTAATGCCCTGCTTCTTAAGATCAGCCTTAATCAAGTTAAGGATTTCTGCGTGTGGTTCTGGTGTAGCTCCAACTTTAAGAGTTGTCTTTTTCTTACCTGCTGCAGAAGCAAGTGATGCAACTGCTGCCAAAACTAAAACTGTGCTTATAATCTTTTTCATATTCATTTTCTCCTTCTATGTTCAAAAAATCTTATATGCCTAGTTATACAGATCTTAAGAGTTTAGGTCAATCGTTTTGTTTATACTATTTTTGTATGGCAAACTATAGTTAAAATCTATAGCTCACATCTTAAAGACAAAACTTTTATCTGTACGATATAAGCTTTGTGCTGATTTTTGTTCCGATGTGCTGAATTACTTCAACCAAAACAAGAATAACAATAACAGCAGCAATCATTATTCCAGTACGGAACCGCTGATATCCGTATCTGATTGCAAGGTCACCAAGACCACCTCCACCAACAGCGCCAGCCATTGCAGAATAGCCAATAAGATTTATGATAGTAAGAGTAATGCCATCTACAAGAGCAGGCAAAGCTTCGGGAATCAAAACCTTTGTAATAATCTGCATGTTAGTAGACCCCATTGCTTTTGCAGCCTGAATCAATTCAGGGCTAACTTCATTCAATGCAGATTCTATAATTCTTGCAACAAATGGAGCAGCAGCAATAGAAAGAGGAACAATAGTAGCAGCTGTACCAATGCTCGTTCCAACAATAATTCTAGACAGCGGAAAAAGAACAATCATCAAAATGATGAACGGAAAAGAACGTAAGACATTTACAACACGACTCAAAATCTGATTAAGGACAGGCTTCGGCATTATGCCGTTTTTGTTTGTAATGCAAAGTAAAACACCAATTGGAAAGCCAAGCACCAAAGAAAAAATCGTAGAAAAAAACACCATCAAAAGAGTTTGAATTGTAGACGTTCCAACTAAAATATATGTATCCATCATTTCTGTTCCTCCACATGAACACCATGTTCAGTAAGATAAGCAATTGCTTTTTTCAGCTCTTCTTCACTGCCAGTTAAATCGGTAACCATTGTACCAATTTCATTTTCTGGTAAATGCTGAACACCAGCTGCAAGAATATTAAACTGAATGTCAAACTTGTGAGCAAGATCGCTCAAAATAGGTTTACCAGTAGCATCACCAATAAAACGTAGAATATAATTTCCGCCGTTATTTGACCATCTGACAATTTCGTTTGAATCTGTAGTAAGGTGAGAAAGGAAATCTTTTGTTACAGCAGACTGAGGATTAGAAAAGATATTGGTAACAAGTCCCTGCTCCACTATGCGACCATTATCAATAACAGCAACCTGTTCGCAAGCATCTCTTACAACTTCCATCTGATGAGTAATCATTACAACAGTAAGATTCATCTTTGCTTGAATTTCGCGGATGAGTGCAAGAATAGAATGAGTTGTTTGAGGGTCAAGGGCACTGGTTGCTTCATCGCAGAACAGAATGTCAGGCTTAGTTGCAAGAGCACGGGCAATGGCAACCCTTTGTTTCTGTCCACCCGAAAGAGTGCTTATTGGAGCATCCTCGCGGTCTTCAAGACCAACTAAACGCAGCATTTCTTTTACACGTGCTTTAATCTCATCTTTTGGTGTCTTACACAATTCAAGAGGATAGGCAACATTCTTTCCAGCAGTTCTAGAAGAAAACAAATTGAAGTTCTGAAAAATCATGCCTATTTTTCTTCGCTCTGCAATCAACTCAGACTTTGAAAGATTATCAACTCTTCTATCATTATAATACACCTCCCCTGAATCAGGCTGCTCTAAAAGGCTTATCAATCGAACAAGAGAAGATTTTCCTGCTCCACTCTTTCCAATAATGCCAAAAATGGTATTTTCTGGAATGTCAATAGAAGTATCGCTGACGGCTTCAATATAGCCACCATCTGTAGACTTATACGTTTTTTTCAAGTGTTTTAATACAATATGCATAATTTTGTATGATACGAAAAACAAAACGCATGGTCAATAAGCCGTCGAAAAGGCCTTCTGTCCACAAAAAAAGCCGTTTG
>CACXDK010000255.1 GCA_902766345.1 uncultured Spirochaetaceae bacterium
CTGTGCGTGTTTTTCAGCATCTTCATCAAGGCATTTTTTTTCAAATTCTGCTATTAGTTTTTTTGCTTCGGAGCCTTCCAGAACCCCACCATCATTTAATCCGAATTTTATTCCATTGTGACCTATTGGATTATGACTTGCAGAAATATATAGAAAGGCGTCAACTTTTTTTGCATAAGCCATGATTTCTGGTGCAGAAGCAACTCCTAGATACTGAATGGTTATATGTCTACTGAGCAAAGCACTCAGTATTGCATCTGCAATTTCAGTTCCTGTAGGTCTTGTGTCTGTTGCAACTGCAATTACAGGAGATTCTTTATCTTTTACAGAAATGACATACTGAGCAAAGGTTTCCCCAATTAAAGCACAGATAAGTGCGTTATCTTTACCAATTTCAGGAGATGAATCTTCTCCGTCACCACTCTGTGTAAAAACTTTTCTCCAGCCAGATGCCGAAAGAATCATAGCGTGTTCCATACATTCCTCCTTAAATGCCATCGAAGCAGTTTAATTCTTCCTGTACTTTTGAATCAGGATTTTCTGCTATAGCCCGTCTGTAACACTCAATGCCAAGATCTACGTCTCTGTCGCATCCTTTACCATCGATATACATAGAACCTAATTCTTCATATACATTTGAACTTCCGTTTTCAAGTGCAGATGAATACCACTGGAAAGCTTTTTCATAGCTTGGAGCAATGCCCCTTCCCTGATAATAAAAGTCTGCTATTTTTTTCATTGCATCAACATTACCTAATTCTGCAGCCTGCAAATAATATTTTGCAGCCTGAGAATCTGTGTTGTCTAGCAAATCATGTGCGTTGTCATAGGCAAGTGCAAGATTGTAAATTGTCTCTGCGGATCTCTTTCTTTGTATTACTTCACGTGCTTCTGCAATTTTCTGTGAACAGGTGTATGAGGTGTACTTCATCTTTGCTGAAAAACTTCTTTCAATGTAAAGTCGTTTTGTACGGGCATCTGTAATGTTTAATACTTCCGCTTTAGAAGCCAGCGAATGTGCTTCGTCAATCTTCTGATAGTTTCCATCAAAGGTAACGGCTGTATCTCTTATGTAACAATCTATTAACTGCAAAAAGGCAGGTGTATATCCATATTTTGCTGCTGAAATTATAAGATCATCCATATTTGTAATATCAGTCGTCCAAACTAGTTTTTCATAGGCAAGGTAGAAGGAATATTCATCCAGGCTGTTACAGCCTGCATCCAGCATTTCTTTAATTTCTTCTTTTGTTGCTGCCATTGCTGCAAGAAATCCATAGCCTTCTGAGTATTTCAAATCAACAGATTTTTGAAATGCATTTTTAGCTTCTTTTGGCTTTTTCTTTGTACCGTATCCATTTTGATAGCATCTTCCCAGACACACAAGTGCAGGTGCATAATTTGGGTCTTTTGCCAAAACTTCATTTATTATTTTAAATGCTTCCTTTACATCTTTGTCTGGAGTTTTTGAAATTGAAGGAATTTTATAAGTTTCTGCATTTGTATCTTCCAGAAGAATCCATGCATACCACGTTTTCATGAAACTGTTGCCACTTTGCATTCTGTTCTTAAACCATGCAAGGGCTTCTTTTCGAGAGGCTGCTACACAGGCTGTCTTGTCTAAAACCGTTGCCTTTTTAGGCTGATTTGGATTTTGCCAGTAAAGCACATCATTCTTAAATCTGCTTGCTTGAAGCACCTGTGCATATATATCATCTATCTGCCCATAGGCATTTTTTAATTGCTTACTACCCAACGGAAAGGCATTGCTTTCTGCAACCGCCTGCTTGTACATAGAAAGTCCTTCACTGTTCTTTTTATGATGCATTGCCATTTGTAAAAGACATTCCGCACTGCCTTTTGAAGCACCCTTTGAAAACCATTCAGTACCACTCATGGTACTGTTATCAGAAGGATATGTATAATAATATATTCCTAAGTCTCTGCATATTGTTTCATCAGGATCATTTTTTTCGTATTCATAAAATTCGCGTAATTCCTGAATCTTTTTTACAAGAATACTTTCTTTTTCGTATTTTGCATCACAGTACTGATAGTAAAAGAAAGATGCAAGATCTGAATCTTTATTGCCACCTAGTCCTTTTCTGTAAATTTTTGCAACTTGTGCAAAGCCCTCACATTCTCCGTAAGTTGCGGCAAGGGTATAAGATTCTATTGCTTCTGTATATTTTTTTCTTTTTTCGTAGTTTTCTGCAATTTTCATGCATGCCGCTGGATTTCCCAGTTTTGCAGCCTGTTCTAAAGCTCCATCAAGCAAAAAAGCCCGTGAATCATTATATTTTTGAGCTCTTTTTAAGAGATTTTTAGCATTCTGATTTGTATAATTATCGTACAGCGCTGCATAAGCGAGCAAGGCTTCTGGAAAGTTCTGGGAAGCAGCTGTTGCATATAGAGCTTCTTCTTTATTTGAATCGGTGCCCTTTACTGCCCAACCTTCCTCTTTTTGCAGTGCCATAAGATAATAACTGCCAGCAAAGCCTGATGAATATGACTGTGAAATATATTTTCGTGCAAGGGCATAGTTTTTCATTGTGCCTTCTTGATTTTTAAGGCATAGAGCAACTATATACTGTGCATAAGGAGCAAAACTTCGGTATTTTGCAACATTACCCTTTGCAATATCAAGATACCATAAATAAGCTTCTTCTGCCGTTGAAGGACTTCCTTCCGCTGCTGTAATGCTTGCGTTCTGAAGAATCAGGTCTTTATGGTTTTTAAGGAAGGTTTCAAAATACCAGCTGTCGAGGGGGTAAAACTCAATAGAAGCTGTAAGGGCAGGATCGTATAATTGTTTTTCTGAAAAGAATTCTAATGTTTCGTTTGTATCTTTTGCAATATTTATGCTGTTTCTTGGCGATTCTTCTGGATAGGTAAGAGAAAAAGCAGGAACAAATAATGTAAATGCTACAAGAACTGCCAGTACTATTTTTTTCATTTTTGAACTCCTTTTTATATTATATCATCAATTTATTATATACTATATATATAAATTTTAACAAGCTACTTATTTATAAGTAACAGAAATAGATTTTTATAATAATTAGAGCAAAAAAAATCCCATGTACAGATACGTACATGGGATTTTTTGTTTAAGTATTTTTAGTTTTATTTAATGTAGGCAAGGGCAGAATCTGCTGCAATTTTACCGTAAATACAGATATCTGCAACAGCATTTCCACCAAGACGGTTTCCACCGTGTACGCCACCAGTAACTTCACCCGCTGCATAGAGACCTGGAATTACAGCGTCTGATGTATTAAGAACCTCAGCATTTGTGTTGATTTTAATACCGCCCATTGTGTGATGTACTGCAGGTCCTACTTCTACAGCATAATATGGACCAGTTGCAATAGCACGTGGCATTTCAGAAGCCTTGCGTCCGAAATCTTTGTCTCCGTTTCCGCTAGCCTGATAGTCATTATAAGCCTTTACGTTTGCTTCAAGGTTTTCAGCACTCATATTGAGCTTTGCTGCAAGGCCTGCAAGAGTGTCATCCTGTGTAAGAAGACCCTGCTTTACATAGCCTTCAATAGCCTTGAGTGACTCACGTACACCCTGATCAAACAAAAGATATGCAGTCTTTCCTGTCTGTGCAAGAATGTCTTTTGACATAACATCACGTGTTGCCATTTCGTTTCCGAAACGCTTTCCTTCACGGTTTACCATGATTGCACCGTTACCACGAACAGCTTCTGTAATCATAAGGCCATTTGAAGGTACAACAGTAGGGTGTGTCTGAATCTGTTCCATCTGAACTAAAGCTGCATTAAACTTTTCAATCCAAGCAAATGCATCACCAGTTGCACCTTTGTGGTTTGTAGTTCCAAATCCTGCAAGTTCTGGCTTGTATTTTACAACCATGTCATTGTTTGCACCAAATCCACCAGTAGCAATAATAACAGCCTTTGCAGTAATCTTGTAGTCGCCGTCTGCTGTACTTACTTTTACACCAGCTGGCTTTCCATTTTCTTCTATGATATCAGTTACTTTTGCATTAAAACGAAGTTCTGCACCAGCATCTTCTGCTGCCTTTTTAAGTACAGGAACAAGGTGAGCACCAATTGCAGCTCCACCCTGAGGTCTGTGAGTTCTTTTGTTTGTAGAACCAGCCATCTTACCGACATCAGACAAATCTGCACCAAGAGAAATGAGCCAGTCAACAGTTTCTGCTGACTTTTCAACCATGTTTCTTACAAGGGCAGGATCGTTAAGGTTGTATCCACCTTTCATTGTATCTGCATAGTACTGATCATTAGAATCTTCAATATTAAGCTTTTTCTGAACGCTTGTTTCGCTAGCATTCAAACCGCCAGTGGAAGCATTTGTGTTGCCACCAGCAATTGCCATCTTTTCAAGAACAATGACTTTTGCTCCTTTACCAGCAGCTTCTGTAGCTGCACACAATCCTGCTCCACCAGCACCAATAATAACGATGTCGCATGATGTGTCGGATACTGCAACAGTCTTTGTTGCTGCATTTCCATTGCTTACGGCAATTGCATTCTGCAATGCTTCCATTGTTGCATTTGATGTTATTGTTGCGCCAGTAACAACATCAAGACCATTTACTTTCTGTGTTTTAACAGCAAGATCAATTACTTTCTGAATTGCAGGTTTTGCAAAATCAGTTTCTTCTTCCTGAAGAACTTTTCCGCTTGCAATCTTTCCGTTCTGGACAGTGATTTCAATTTTGATATCACCGTTTCTTCCGTTTCCAGTACCTGTCCAAACGCCATCATTGAAAGCCTGCTTTTTTGTACAGCCAGTTCCAAAGAATATAGCAATTGCTGAACAGATTAAAAATATTGCTGCTGCAACCAATGTGTTTTTCTTGTTCATATATAAGAACTCCTTTATTAAAATGGGTGCGTAGGGTTAGTATATAGTAATTTGATTATGAAAACAAGTCTTTATGCTTATTATGGAACCGTCTGGAAACTATGTTGTCCAGACGGCTTTTACAATTTTATATAACAGCTTCAATCACTGTTCTGCACACTCTGAAGCCCAAACTGCTGCTTTTGCCAGTTGGGGCACTTCCGCTTCGGAAA
>CACXDK010000256.1 GCA_902766345.1 uncultured Spirochaetaceae bacterium
CCTTTTTATACTCATCAAACCAATTCTAAAAGAACAATTCCTTTACTTTTTTCTTAAACTGATCACCGCGGTCAAATTCGTTTTGGAACATTCCAAACGAAGTACAACCAGGAGAAAATACAACTGGCAAAGGCATTTTTGAATTTACAGGACCATAGGCAGAACGAGAACCTGGAGAAGCAAGTTTTTCTCGAACAGCTCCTAGAAGTTCATCAAGAGACTTATATGGTCCAAAGTAAACAATGCGTCTGGCATCAAGCAGGAAAGTAAGCTTATCAGTGCCAGAACCTTCCAGAAGATAAATATCTTTTGCGTGATACTTAGAACCGTTTTCACCACTCAAAGTCTGTGCAAGCGGCAAGAAATCAAGTTCCTTATCTGTTCCGCCAGTAATCAAAATTACATCCTGCTTAAAAGCCTGAGTTGCAGCTGCAGCAGCTTCTGGCACTGTTGCACAGCTGTCATTATAAAATACAACCTTTCTGTTGTCAGAAGGCGACTTCCAGGTGTGGAAAGCTTCCATTCTGTGAGCAAGTCCTTCCCATGAACCAAGAACATCGGCAATCTGAACAGGAGCAATGCCAAGCAATTGCAAAACAAGGGCAGATTTCAGCAGGTTTATCCTCATAATAGAACCCGGTACAAGAAGCTCGCCCATTATTTTTTCTTCCTCAACATTACGCATCTGAGCATGTCGGCTTCTAAGATTTTCTGGCAAATAAGAATAGCCTGCAATAGAACCGTCCCTTTCTTTTTTCAAGAAAGCCCCGTACCTATCATGCTTCATTACAAACTGACTGTATCTAAGAACCTTGCCTTTTGTATCTCTTGCAAAGAAATCGCCCCAGCTTGCACATCCGCTTACAGGATTTTCAGATTCCTTTTTATAGTTATCCTCATCGCCATCAACGATTGTAAAATCATCTTCCGTCTGATTTTCATAAATAATCCGTTTATCAGCAACATATTTATCCATGCTGTGATACCAGTTCTGATGATCAGGCACAATTTTTGTTATGACTGCAATCTTTGGCTTAAGAACTTTTCTGCCACGTAAATCGCGCAACTGCCAGCTGGACAGTTCCAAAACAACAGGTGTCGTTCCATCTATATTTTCAAGAAATGTCAGAGGACTTACAGTAATGTTGCCACCCAAAAATGCAGTAAAGCCAGACTTCTGCAAACCATAGTAAATAGAAGAAGCCGTGCTGGACTTTCCCTTACTGCCAGTTACAGCAATGACAGGGGTGCGCTTTTCCTTTGCAAAATACAGAAAAATGCTCAAATCGGTTTCTACAGCTTTTGCCGCAGCAAGAAACTTGTTTCCTTCATATTTTACACCAGGGTTCTTTATAACGCAGTCTGCCTGAGCAAAATCTTCTATACGGTGCTCCCCCAAAACATATTTCAGTTTTGAGCGGTCAAGCGTAACATCATTCGTAAGAGACAGAATAGTAGGCAAAAGCTCTTCCCTACTCTTCATGTCTGTAACGGTAACATACGCACCATGCTGCAGGAAAAACTTAACACAGGCTTCTCCGCCTCCGTTCAAGCCAAGTCCCATAACCGTAATATGCTTGTCTTTAATATCTGCAAGAGACTTAAAATAGCATCCCTCAGGATATACGTGTGGTTCATCTGACATAGAAATCCCCTTATCTGCTTGTTCTAAGTGTAGTTACGGATTCAAAGCGAGCTTTTGCCTGAGCAAAAAGCAAATCAATAAGACTAGTGTAATCAAGCCCTGCCGACTCGCACATTTTCGGGAACATGCTTATGCTTGTAAATCCCGGAATTGTATTTATTTCATTAAGGTATATTTCATTTGTATCCTTATCAATAAAAAAGTCCACACGGCTCAATCCCGAAGCATTCACTGCTGTATAAGCTTTTTTTGCAGTCTCACGGATGTACGAAAGCTTATCTTCTGGAAGGGCTGCAGGAATTTTTAATTCTGCTCCATCAGGGTCATTATATTTTGCATCATAGTCATAGAATGTATGCTTTGGAACAATTTCCCCAGGACCGTAAGCCGTCAAAATTGTCTCGGGCTTGTCATAAGAACAGGTAACACTGTTTCCTGTTACAGAACATTCAACTTCACGTGCATTTATTGATTTTTCAATCAAAACTTTATTATCCCACTGAAAAGCTTCCATCAATGCAACAGACAATTCCTTAAAATCCGAAGCCTTTGAAGCTCCATCACTTGAACCCGCACAACATGGTTTTACAAACAAAGGAAAACCGAAAGCTTCTATTGCCTGAGAAACTTTTTTATCATACACAA
>CACXDK010000257.1 GCA_902766345.1 uncultured Spirochaetaceae bacterium
ATGTAGAGGAAAAGGCATTGGCAGAAAATTATTTGAAGCAGGAAAAGCGGAAGCAAGAAAAGCTGGAGCAGAGGCTTTGTACATATCTGCTTGTTCTTCTGAGGAGACGATTACATTTTACAGAGCAATGGGAAGTGAGTTGGCAACTAATCCTATAAACGAAATCGCTGATGAAGAACCATTTGACCTTCATATGATTTGTCCTGTGAAAGACTTGTGACACCATCCAGTTTAAAAATTGCTTTCCGAATACAAGACGCTGCCTGATTTCCGCAAAAAACTTTGTCTGCAAATACATCTGCAATGTACTGTTTCATATTATAACAGGTTTCTCCATTCCCCATAGTTCATACGGATTATTTTTCAATTCATGCTCATAAATTGAAACCACGTCCCAGATGTTAAAGAACATCACCTTGCAATTGCCAATCAATGCTTCTTTGATAAGCCCCTTTTTGTACGCCATATTCTGAATTGTATACCAGGCCTTAATCGGAGGATGCCCGCATTCTGTGAACCACTCATTTGGCGGATAGATTTTGTTCACTTCTTCGCTCGAAGCGAACGCATTCTTGATATACTCCGGCGTACAATCCTCAACGTAGTGCATGGCTGTGAGTTTATAGATGTCCACTCCCAAAAGCAAGGCCATGCCACCGTTGTGAATAGCATAATCCAAACCGCCTTTTACTGCCTCTTCGCCATGTTTGCCCCAGCCAGCCGTAGCAATGAAGTCCGTGCCACAGAAAGTGTTCGGCATCTTCTTGAATGTGTCGGCAATAATTCCCATAGCTGTTCGTTCAGTTTCTGGTGGAAGAATTTTGATTTTAACCGTAAGACCGAGTTTTTTATCTTCTTCTGTAAGCGGAAGCTCCTTTGAAAGCCTGAGGGCAGGCATAAAAATGCTTCCTTCATATGTTACGATTTCTTTGAGTGTGTCGATTACAGTTTTTGCTCCACCTTCCAATTCTCCAAAGCTGCTCAATGAACTGTGTACTTCAAGTGTCACTCCTTTTTCAACACCAAGTTTAATCAAAGTCTCTTTAAGTTCATTCTTCGTTACCATTTTCTATACCTCTTGCCCCAAGAATACACCAAAGCCCTTTTTTCTCTGAATCAGACACAGCATGGCAATAATCGCAATATAAACAATCGACAGCACGATATAAAAGAAAATATCAACCTGCAAAAAGCAGTAAAGGAAATTGAAGCAGAAGTGAACAACGATTCCATAAATAAGGTTATCATTCTTTCCCATAAAGAAATTCATTATAAAGCAAAGTCCGCTCATTACAATTACGTTCGCAAGAACATAAGGAATCATCTGCAATCCCATAAAATCAGAATCTACAAACCAGAGAACTGTATGCCAGAATGCCCAGATTACGCCCTGTAGTACCGAAGCTGAAAAAAATCCATGGCGTGCATTTAAGTAAGGACGAACATAACCTCGCCAGCCAGATTCTTCTCCTGTTGGGCCAGTAGTAATGGAAAATAGAAATGAAGCCCAGAAGGGATATGCGCCAAGACTCCAGTACGAATAAAAATCTTTTCTCTGCACGAGAGAAACAATCAGCACTGTGCCAAGCGTTGCACAAAGCGTAATGACTGCAGTAAGTAAGAGAGTTACAAAACTGATTTTTCCACCGAATGCTTTTTTGTAGAATTCTTTAATCGAACTTCCTTTGCAAAAATATTTAAAGCCCAAAAGAAGTACAATCGTTGGCGACCATGCACACACATTTGAAAGAATCCTCATAACAACAGGCGATGCATGAAAGACCATGCTCGCCGTTCCACACAAACCAAGCACCATAAACCAGAATACAAGATAGCTTGCCAAAATATAATTTTTCATTTGTTTTTGCATATAAATTCCTTTTTAAGCCCGACGTGCAGCTGTTCAAGCTTTTCGCCCAGCTCTTCTTTCATAATCGCAAATGCCCGATCCTTTGTGCAATGGCCGGTGCAGACATAATCAATCCCTGTATCTTTTATTTCACGAGCTACGTTCCGCACTTCTTCATCGCTCTTGTTGAACAGATGAAACCCACCAACCAGTCCATAAATGTGCTTTTCGGGGAAGGTGCGTTTTATCTCATTGATGATGTTCACAGCTCCGCCATGCGAGCAGGAGTTGATGATTACAAGTCCTTTCTCCGTTTCAATGACAAGACTCTGCTCGTGCGAAAAGTTGTCAGGAATCCAGCCGCGTTGTGTGCGAAGAAACATGTTCTCGCGCCTGCCGACAGAACTTAAATCGCCGCTTTTGTGCGGAATCAGATATGCTCCCTCGCACAACTTGTAATCGTCCGAAACGAATTGAATCCGCCTGCTATATTTCGTAAGGACATTCTTTGGAAGCCCGATGTAAAAACGAAAGTTGAAATACTTCCCGAAAAGAGGTTTTCTGTGATAGCAGTTTTCTGCAGTTCCTTCGCGAAGATAGAATTTAGCCTTCATATTTTCCTTAAAGAATTTTGGCATTCCGTTCGCGTGGTCATAATGTGCGTGGCTTAGGATTCCATAATCAATGTCTCTGATGTCAAAACCTAGAATCTTCAAATTGTGGGCAAAAAGTTTTGAGCCTCCTGTATCGACAAGGATTTTTTTGTCGTCGAGCTCAATAAGAATACAAAGCCCCCATTCGCCTTTGAGTCC
>CACXDK010000258.1 GCA_902766345.1 uncultured Spirochaetaceae bacterium
CGACACAGCAACATCTACAGTTTTTGTTCCAAAAACTGTACGTATTTTTCAAAGTCTGAGCTGTGAAACGCCACTTTTTACAGTTTTTTTGTTCCAAAAAACTTCTGCATTTTTTTATCTTTTAAACTTATAGAGTAGAAAAGTTTTTCATGCTATACTAGTTAAATATGGCAGACATACATGTTTTTCCCGATGCGCCAGAAGGCACTCCAGAATCTAAATTCGTACACCTGCATGTACATTCAGACTATTCTTTGCTTGACGGAGCAAGTAAACTAGACACTCTTATTGCTCGTGCAAAAGAACTTAACATGAAAGCCCTTGCTCTTACCGACCACGGAAACATGTTCGGAGTACTGAATTTTGAACATATCTGCCATGCAAACGGAATTAACCCTCTATGTGGCGAAGAATTCTACGTTGCAGAAGGAGATCATACAAAACACGAGGAAATTCCATATAACCGTAACGGCAAACATTCCTACTATTATCATCTTATCCTTATTGCACAGAACGACACAGGCTACCGCAATCTCTGCTGGCTTTCATCTATTGCATATACAGAAGGTATGTACTACAAGCCACGCATAGACTGGGAACTTCTTCAACGCTATCATGAAGGGCTCATCTGCCTTTCTGCATGTATTCAGGGGGAAATTCCTAAGGCACTGCTTTTTAATGATGAAAAAAGGGCTTACGAAACAGCAAAGAAGTATAAAGAGCTGTTCGGACCAGATAAATATTACATAGAACTTCAAGATCATGGTATTGAAGACCAGAAAATTGTTGCTCCCAAGCTTATTAAGCTTGCACACGATTTGGACATTCCGCTGGTTGTAACAAATGACATTCACTATTGCCGCAGGGAAGATGCCGAAGCGCAGGATGTTCTTGTGTGCATTGGTACAAAAAAGCTTTTGAAAGATCCTAACCGAATGCATTTTGAAGGTGACCAGTGGTACATGAAAACTGATCAGGAAATGGCACAGCTGTTTCCTATGTGCCCAGAAGCAATTGACAATACACTAAAGATTGCCTCTATGTGCAATCTTACAATCCATCAGTTTAAGACTCAGGAACTAAAAGATACACTGCCTGTATATCAAATTCCTAAAGAATATGTTTCACAGGATGCGTTTGTTCTTCATCTTGTAGAGGAAGGCATTAGAAAACGCTACAAGGAAATTACAAAAGAGATTGTTGATCGTGCCATGTATGAGCTGGGCATTATCTTTAAGATGGGATTTTCGGGCTACTTCCTTATAGTTTGGGAATTCATTAACTGGGCAAAACAGAATGACATTCCTATTGGTCCTGGTCGTGGATCTGGTGCAGGTTCTCTTGTTGCCTACGCAATGACGATTACGGACATTGACCCATTCCGATTCAAACTTATTTTTGAACGATTCCTAAACCCTGAACGTGTTTCCATGCCTGACTTTGACGTTGACATGGACTTCGAATTCCGCGAAAGGATAATCAAGCACACAGAAGAATGGTATGGCATTCCTCAGGTTGGACACATAGTAACTTTTGGTACACTCAAGGCAAAGCAGGTTATTGCAGACGTTGCACGTACAATGGACATTCCTCTTTCAGAAGTTGCCACTCTAAAAAAATGTATTCCAGATAACCCAAAAGCAAAGTTAAAGGATGCCTTCAGCGAGCCTACGGAAAAAATGCCAGATGGCGGTCAGCTCATCCCATACAAGGATGAACCACGCTATAAAGACTTGTTCCGTCTGTGTGCCAAGCTTGAAAACGTAAACCGCAACACAGGTCTTCATGCTTCGGGCATGGTAATTGGCAAGACAGCCCTTCCAAACTGGGCTCCTGTTTTCAAAGACCCTAAAACTGGAAAAACAGCCGTTCAATACACAATGGATATTATTGAGCCGTGCGGTCTTGTTAAGTTTGACTACCTTGGACTAAAGACACTTTCGCTTATCCGCTATGTAGAAAATATTATAAACAAACACAAAAAGCCCGGAGAACCTAAATTCCGTGCAGAAAATGTAAGCGAAACGGATTCAAAGACTTTTGATCTTTTCTGCCGTGGAGACACGGTTGCAATCTTCCAGTTTGAATCCCCGGGAATGCAGAAAATTCTGCGTCAGGCAAAGCCTCGCTGCATAGAAGAAATTGTTGCTTTGAATGCTCTTTACCGTCCTGGTCCAATGGATTACATTCCTCAATATATTGAAGGAAAATGGAAGCCAGAGACCATCCACTACCCTGATCCTTGTCTGGTTGACATCCTAAAGGAAACTTATGGTGTTATGGTTTATCAGGAACAGGTTATGCAGGTTGCCCAAAAGATTGCAGGTTTTACTCTTGGCGGTGCGGACATGCTTCGTCGTGCCATGGGTAAAAAGAAGATTGACGTTCTTATGGGTAAGAAAAAGGAGTTTGAAGAAGGAGCTGTAAAACAGGGCTTTACAAAAGAACATGCCGATGAGATTTTCGAAATCATGGTTCCGTTTGCGGGATACGGCTTTAACAAATCACATGCAGCGGCATATTCTGTTGTAGCTTACCGCACGGCATGGTTAAAGGCAAACACGCCTGCCGAGTTCATGGCAGGAAACCTTACCAACGAAATTACATCTACCGATAAACTGCCTGTATATATAGAAGAAGCTCGCAAGATGGGGCTTGAAGTTGATCCGCCAGATGTAAACCGCTCAGACTCTATTTTTGACGTTGTAGACGGAAAAATTGTGTTTGGTCTTATGGGAATTAAGGGCATGGGGCAAAATGCTGCTGAAGCTATTGTCCGCGAACGTAATGAAAACGGACCTTACAAGTCATTCATTGACTTTATAGACAGGCTTGGCACAGCAGAAATGAATAAAAAAGCTATTGAAGTCCTCATAAAAACGGGTGCATTCGATAAGCTGGGACAAAACCGCCCTACTCTTCTAAAAAACTACGAAGCAGCAATTGCCTATGAGGAAAAAAAGAAAGCTGGCTCTGAATTTGGACAAGCAAGTCTTTTTGACAGCACTGGCGAACAGGAATTTGCAGAATTCAAGTTTGAAGAAGTTGAAGACATGAGCAAAATGGCTATGCTCAATATGGAAAAAGAGCTTATTGGCTGCTATGTAAGTGGACATCCTCTTGATGACTGGAGGACTGCAATAGAAAGCTGTGCAACTGTAAACAGCGAGAATATTGAACGCATTGGAAAAGAAGCAAAGGCTCACAGCGAAGCTTTGGCGGCAAGCGGTCAAAAATGGCAGAACAAAAATTCTGGTCGCTCTTATGTTGGAATTGGCATGATACACGGACTAAAACAGATTATGACCAAAAAAGGTGCACAGATGTGTTTTGCAAAGCTGTCTGACTTCAAAGGCGAAATTGACGTAACCTTCTTCCCAAAGGTTTGGGAAGAACTTAAAGACAAGATAACCGAAGAATCTGTCTATGCCTTGAAAGGCAAGGTAGATGGCAGCCGAGAATCGCCAAGCCTTCTTGTAGAATCTATTGAAGATCCTAAGGAGCTGCAGCAGAAAGCCATTACGAGTGTACACATTCAGATGGAGCAGGGATTTGCCTCGCCAAAAGATATTAACCCGATAAAAGATATTTTATTTGGCGCTCAGGGCAATTGTTATGTATATTTTCATATAGACGTAGACGGTAAATCGTATATAATAAAAGCTAATTCACAGATGACAGCACCTTGTGACAAGGAATTTGTGCAATCCATAAAAGATATGGCTCTAGTGCATGATGTCTGGTGTGAATAATTCAGGAGTAAATTAATGCATGGTTTTGGTTTTATATTCAATCTTTTAGCAAGTGTCATTTCAATCTATGCCCTATTGTGCTTTTTACGGGTAATTCTTACTTGGGTTCCTTCTATAGCATACAGTAAAGGTGTCAGATTGCTGGCTTCAGTATGTGACCCTTTTCTAGATTTATTCAGACACCGCAAATGGCTCACGTTAGGCAGTTTTGACTTAGGTCCTGCGGTTGCCTTGTGTATTCTTGGAACTGCCAGCAGCTTGTTAACCAGCCTTTCACGTGGCGAAGGTCCCATTAAAATTGCCTTCATTGCTGCAGCTTTGATACAGTTGATATGGTCAATTATTTCATCTGTACTTTTTTTTATAATCCTGCTGTTTGTAGTCAGACTGGTTATCCTTTTTATTAAAGGAGATGAATCATATTCAAATAATCCGCTGTTCTATCAGTTGGACAGCACAATATCATCTGTTGCATATAGAATTACAAACACTTTCACAGGTGGAAAACGTGTTTCTTATAAA
>CACXDK010000259.1 GCA_902766345.1 uncultured Spirochaetaceae bacterium
ATGTCATACTTTGTGGAATCTGTAGATTCAAGAAATGTCTGCCCATCTGAAAACAAATTTAAGTTAAGCTCAATGCCCAGAGTGGCAGCAGATTTTTTAATGAGATTTTCTAATAGTGTTCTGTCAACGTCGTCATCATCAACGACTGCGATGTTCATAGCTAGCATTTTAAGACATTATAATAGAAGATTTGGAGTTTTGCCATCTAAAAAAAGTTTAAAAAGGGCATAAAATTTGACGTTCATCCCTAAAAAACGACGTTTATCCCAGTTTTGTTGTAATTATATAAGAGTAATGTATAATATAATGGGTATGAAGAAGCTTTTTATTCTTGCCGCAGGTTTCTTTTTTTTAGTATTTGCAGGCATGTTTTTTATAAATTTTTATGATGAGTCTCCTGAGAATGTCTATACAAATTCAAAAGTAGGATTGATTTTAAATGGAACTATAGATGACCGTAGCTATAGTCAGTCTCATTATGATGGTCTAAAGGCTGCTTTGGAGGGAGCTAAGGATATTGTCTTTGTTTACAAGGAAAATATATCAAATGGCGAACCGTTTATTGCTGCTGTAGACGAGCTTGTTACTGCAGGATGCCGCATTATCATAGCAAATTCCTACAATTATACTGAAGATTTGTATAAGGCTACGGATAAGTATCCGTATGTATATTTTTTTCATGCTTCGGGGCTTGGAAAACGGCCTAATCTTACGACCTTCTTTGGAAGAATGTATCAGGTGCGCTATTTAACTGGCATTGTTGCAGGAATGCAGACTAAAACCGGTAAAATAGGCTATGTTGCAGCATTTCCTATTGATGAAGTAAACCGAGGCATTAATGCCTTTGCTATGGGGGTTCGTCTGGTAAATCCAGATGCGGAAGTGTTTGTAGAGTGGTCTGATTCCTGGCTTGATGAAGGGGCAAACAGGCTTGCAACCCAAAAGCTTATTTTTGAAAAGGATGTTGACGTCCTTACAGTACACACGGACTCTTTGGTGCCTTTTGAAGAAGCTGATAAGAACGGAATCTGGACAATAGGCTATAATTTTGATAATGAGAAGCTGTTCCCTGAAACGTATCTTACTGGTGCCGTGTGGAACTGGCAGGAATTCTATAAGGAAAAGATTTTTGAATTAATCAGCGGAAAGCTTCGCGGAGGCTATTTTTGGAACGGCATTGAAGACGGCATTGTAATGCTGACAAATCTTACAGATAACGTAGCTGATAAAGAGCGTGTGCAGTACATAGTAAGCAGGGAACTGAAAAAAATACTGGTAAATAACAGAGATATATTTTTTGGACCTATATATGACAATAATGGCGAACTTAGGGTTCCTGATGGATGCTGTATGACGGATGAAGCAATCCTCCGTGATTTTAACTGGTATGTTGAAGGAGTGAAAATCGGTGATGCTCAGTAAAATGTCAAAGAAACTAAAGCCTCTTCTTGTCCTTTTGTTTTTAAGCAGTGCTGTTGTTATAGTCTGTTTGTTTATGAATTATAGGCTCCGCATACTGTTTGACAGGATTGTTGAATATCAGGTAAAGGAAAATGCAATAGCCCTTTCCGATTTGTTTTCAGAAAAGCTTAGTGCAGAATTTAATGAATTAAAGAGAATTGCCGCTCTGGTTGAAAGTGGAACTAGTCCTGAGTTTGCAAAGGCTGTTAATCATGTAAACAAAAACGGTGATGTCGAGCTTGGCATTTTCAACATTCATGACATTCCGTATCTTTCGCCCGAAATCTTGAATTCATTTCGAGGATGGGATTCCTTGGGCTACAACAATGCTTCGGGACTTACTTTTTCCGTTCCTATTTATAAAGGAAGAAACGTAGGCAGTGTATTATATAGAAAGTATACACCATTAAAGCTGAATGAAAATTTTTCGCTGAAATGCTATGGTGACCACGGTATTGCTTGTGTTGTCAAAAGTGATGGAGAAGTGGTCATTCCGTTTAAGAGCTATCTTAGTCCCTTATTGGATGTTTATGACAGTGCAGAAATAAGGAAGGCTTTTATTCCGTTAAGGAATAAAATGATTTCATCTTCTGCTGCCGTTGTGCATTTTAAATATTTGAATAAAGGCTATTATCTGTTTGAGTCGGAAGTAATTAATTCTGATTTCCGTATTCTTGGACTTATAGACGAAGAGTTTGTAAATAAGGGGTTCAACTCTATTCAAGGTGCTTTGCTCTGGGTGTTCGGAATCCTGTTTGTATTCATTGCCGTTGGTATGTTCATTGTGATGGATACCGAAGAAAAGTCTAAGCTTGCAACCAACGAAAAAAAAGCGGCTATTGAAGAAAGCAAGGCAAAAGGTTCTTTTCTTGCAAGCATGTCGCATGAAATACGAACTCCTCTTAATGCCATTGTCGGCATGAACGATATTGTATTGCGTGAAACAAAAGAAGCTAATATAAAAGAGTATGCCGGGCAAATAAAGAAATCTTCAGATACACTTCTTTCTATTATAAATGACGTATTGGACTTTTCTAAGATTGAATCGGGCAAGATGGAAATTCATAATGCATCGTATCATCTTTTGGCACTCATTAATGATGTGTCAATGATGATTAAGGAAAAGGCAAAAGCAAAGAATCTGCAATTTAAGGAAGACATTGACTATGATTTGCCGGATGAGCTTTTTGGCGATGAAATCCGCATAAAGCAGATATTAATAAATATATTGAATAATGCTGTAAAGTATACGGAGCATGGTACGGTTACACTCCGCATTTTTGGCGAGCGGGAATTTGACGAAATTAACATGCACATTCTTGTAAAGGACACTGGAATTGGCATTGAAAAGGAGAATATTCCATTCCTGTTTAACAGCTATTCCCGTGCGGATGAAAACCGCAACAAATATATAGAAGGAACTGGACTTGGACTTGCAATTGTAAAACAGCTGGTCAATCTTATGGACGGACAGGTTCAGGTTCGTAGTGTTTACGGAGTAGGTTCTGAATTTGAAGTAATTGTTCCTCAGAAAATAATTGGCGATAAAAACATGCAGGAAATGGGTTCGTTGAAGGTTCTTTCAAAAGAACATGACCTTAATTTTATTGCTCCTGAAGCCCAGATAGTTGTTGTTGATGATAATGAGGTAAACCTTCTTGTTGCAGAAAAGCTTCTTGCCACAATGAAAGTTCAAACTCATAGCTTTAAAGATCCTGCTACAGCACTGGGCTACTTAAAAGTCCAGAAGGCAGATATCATCCTTTTGGATGACATAATGCCTGGCATGAATGGAGTTGAGTTGCTTACAAAATTAAAAGAAGATGATTGTGTAAATAAACATACGCTGTCTGTCGCACTTACTGCAAATGCAATGGCTGGTAGCCGTGAAAAATATCTTAGTGCAGGTTTTGACTCTTATTTGAGTAAGCCTGTGTCATTACAGGCTTTGAAGAAAGTCTTGCACGGTCTTTTGCCTCAAAATCTTATTCAGGATGCTCCCGAGGAAGAAATTGTACAGGTGGAAGAAGAAGCTCCTGTAAAGAAAAATATTGATGAAAAACTGGGGCTTTCTTATTGTGCTGGTTCACTGGACATTTATAGAACTATTGCCGAAAAATATATAGATGTGGCTCCTGCAAAAAGACAGTGTATTCTTGATGCCCTGGAGGAAAAAAACTGGAACGACTTGCTTATAGAAGTTCATGCCTTGAAATCTTCTTCATTGAGCATTGGTGCAAAGCAGCTTTCGGAAGATGC
>CACXDK010000260.1 GCA_902766345.1 uncultured Spirochaetaceae bacterium
ATAAAAGGATCCGTCTGTTCTACAGGTCCGTATCCTTTTGTGTCATATCCATCGATGATACTTAAATCTAAGCAAATATCAATTCTTTCTTCATCTTTTTTTATGTTTATGAACATCTGTTCATCAGTACAATCACCTAAAAGAATTACAAAATCCTTTTCTTGTGGTGATACTATAGAAATTAAGGATTTATATAAATAAGCATCGTAAGAACTTTTTACATCTGCCTGCCATTGTTTATATTTTTCCTGTGCCTTAAAGCTATCGTTTAGGAACGATGCACGCTTTACAAATTTTGAAGAAAGCCGTTTATTTTTTTTGTCAGGGCTGAAATAAAAATCGGCACTGTATACATCGTAACCGTCATGTGCCAGCTTTACTAGAATAGGTTCGTAAATAAAACTTGTTGCACGTTCGTTTGGAATAAAAATTATTGTTGGCTTTTCTGTTGTTTTGTTTTCTGATTCAGAAGTTTCTGATTTTGCATTTTGTTCATAGTGATAGACGTAAGCGGTTTTTTTATTGAAAGGATTGTCGGAAACAAAAAATCCTGTTTCCAAATTTCCACTATAAACCTGTGAAGTTTTTGTAACTTCGTATTTTTTTAAGTTTGGAACTATCGGGCTGAAAAAAATAACGAATGCACCAGTTGCCAGAATGAGCAGGAGTGAAAAACAGCAGGTGACAATAAAAATAGCACTGTAATGGTCTACGATAAGATTTTCGTTTAACCTTAACAGTGCTCGGAAATTTGCGAAAAATACAAAAAGTGTGACGGCAAAAACAACCATGTTTTGAAATGTTGGTCCGTATACGATGATGCTCAAAACCGACATAATCAATGCCAGTGTTGGTAATGATGCCAAAGGGTCGGAACTAGGGTCTTTTATAAGGAATATTCTGAAACTTGCTAATGCAATTAAAAATAGTATGGCTAATTCGCAAATGGTCTGCTGTGTCATTCTTATATTCTACCATACTTTAAAAGAAAATTATAGACTTTTGCGATTTCGTCTGTTACAATTGTACTATGGCACAGTCAGTAGACGTTTCAAAGGTGAGCAAGGCCATACAGTCTGGTTTACCGATTGTTTTAACAACTTATACATTTCCTGTGGCGGTTGAAGCGTATACACAAGAATTGCTGAAAGTTTTTCTCTCTGAAATTAATCAGCCTCAGATGATAGAGGCACTTTCTTATTGCTTCAAGGAACTTGTTTATAATGCAAAAAAAGCGAATACAAAACGAGTTTACTTTGAAGAACGACAGCTGGATATTAATAATCCCGAGGATTATGCTAAGGGCATGGAGGACTTTAAGAAAGATACTCTGAAAAATCAGAAGTATTATCATGCCCTTCAAAAGAAAAAAGGTCTTTATATAAAAATCCTTTTGCAGACAAAGAATAATAAAGTAAAACTTGAAATCCGTAATAAAGCGGAACTTTCTATTAATGAATATAAAAGAATCCATGACAAGATTACCCGTGCACAGCAGTTTGATTCTGTAGAAAATATGCTGGATGAATCGGAAGGTGCAGGTCTTGGTCTTATCATGATGATTTTAATCTTGAGAAAGATAGGGCTTACTGATGAAAACTATCAGGTGTTGAGCGAAAATGGGGAGACGATAACTAGATTAATCCTTCCGTTCAGTCTTTCTTCTCAGGCTCAATTTGTTTCTCTTTCAAGGGAATTTGTTGATTTAATAAAAGGACTTCCAGAATTCCCTGAAAATATTAATGCAATTAACCGTCTTATAAATGACCCTGACAGTAGCATGACAGATATAGCCCGTAGGATTTCCAGTGATGTTTCTTTGACTGGGGAACTTCTTAAAATGGTTAATTCTGCGGCATTTTCTCTTGCTTCTCCGTGTCATTCTGTTGAAGAGGCAGTAAAGTTTGCTGGTATTCGCGGTATACGAAACCTGTTGTTTTCTATTGGTTCTATGAAATCGCTCATGGTTGATGCTGATGAGCGGAAAAAAGCATTGTGGGATCACTCATATAAGGTTGCATTCTATTCATATAATCTTGCCCGTTCATATTTCAAGGATGCTGCTGACAAAGAATTTGTTGATGATAGTTATGTTTGTGGCCTGTTGCACGATATAGGAAAGATAATCTTTGTGTCTGTTCATAAGGATATATATCAGAAGATGCAGTTTTTATGCAGTGCAAGAGGCATTAGTAACGGTTTGTTTGAGCGTATGGTTGCAGGTGTTAACCATGGTGAAGTTGGTGCTCTTGTGTCGGAAAAATGGAATTTTCCTGCAAATATTATAAATGTTATCCGCTATCATCATGAATTGGAAAGCTGCCCTAAAGAAGTCTGGAAGCTGAGTGCTCTTATTCATTTTGCAGATTTGCTTGCACATTATCCTGAAGGAACTGTTGATATGGCTCAGTTTGATTTGGAAGCCCTCAAAATGTTTAATATTAAGAGTGAAGAGCAGATTGTTCAGCTAAGTGACAGATTCCGCAATATGTTCAGGAATGGAGCGCATTAACCCATGCTTGCATGAGGATTCCAAATGCAACTCCTACATTTAGAGAAGCTTTTAATCCTGTCATTGGAATTGTAACTCTGCCGTAAGTGGCACGCTTTAAGGCTTCTGGGCTTACGCCAAGTTCTTCTGAGCCTATTATGACAATTCCTTCTTTTGGAAAGACAAATTCGTTTAATGGAGTTCCGCCTGTCTCCAGTACAAACACTGGTTTGTCAGATGGAAGCTCGCCTAAACTGCACCGGGTATATCCTATTGTTTGTATGCAACCCATTGCACTCCGCTGTGCCTTGCTCTGTGCTGGATCTGTACACTGGGGTGAAATGTATACTTTTTCGCAGCCCATTGCTTCTGCCGTGCGGAATATAGAACCTACGTTAAATGGCG
>CACXDK010000261.1 GCA_902766345.1 uncultured Spirochaetaceae bacterium
TTGCAAAAGAAGTCGTTTTGCCTCTGTGTTTGTAGAATCAATGCAATCATAAAAACGGATGTCGTAATCATGAGCATCGTGAAGAAATGATTGTATTAAATCTTTATTAAAAATGTCAGAATGTATGAATTTATAACCTTTATTCGTACTAGCATCAATTGCGATGCCTGTAGCACGTAAAGACTTTATTGCTTTCCAGACTGAAACTCTTGAAACATTACAAAGCTCTGCAAGTTCTTCTCCCGAAACATACCCATCTGGATATTTCTTATCCTGCAAAGCTTTTTGTAATGTCTCTAATACAATCTCTTTTACTTTCATTCATCAAAGAAAAACAAAGTACTTAAATTTTGAACAAGTCAATCTGCTTTCCAATTTTATCAATAGAACTACGCATCTGACCAGAAATATCGTTCAATGTACTACCCGACTCTGAAATTAAGTTTGCACTTCCAGTCATATCATCAACACTTTCTCGGATTGTGTTAGATACATCCTGTAAGATTTTAACTTCATGCATAATCTTTTCATTACGTGAAGCCATTTCAAAAGAAGCTTTCTTTACATCTTGAGTACTGTCGTTCATGTCTTTCAATGCAGTACCAATCTGTCTTGAACCAGAAGTCTGTTCTTCCATGGCAGCTCTAATCTGCATAACAATTTCATCTGTTTCTTTTATCTTTGTTGAAACAGAAGCAAAGGCTTCACTTGATTCATTAGAATAAGAAACAACTTCTGTAATAGAATCTCGTATTTTATTCAGCTGTTCACCTATTGTCTTAGACTGCTCAGAAGAAGTTTCTGACAATTTTCGTATTTCATCAGCAACAACACTAAAGCCTTTTCCAGCTTCACCGGCATGAGCCGCTTCAATTGCAGCATTCATTGCAAGAAGATTTGTCTGCTCTGCAATATTAGAAATTGCAAGGTTTGCCTCTTGCAACATTTCAGACTGATCTTCAATCTGCTTAATTCTGTCGTTTACAGTCTGCTGCTTGTTATAGCCAGCCTGAGAATTAGAAGAAAGAACTTCAAAAGAAGCAACCATCTTCTCAACAGAAGCATTAACAGAAGAAATATTACCTATCATCTCTTCAACAGCAGTAGAAGCTTGTGAAACCCCGTTAGACTGGCTTTCAATAAGATTATTCAAAGATGTAATGTGATTAGAAATTTCATTTACAGCATCCGCAGTCTGATTAACACTCAAACCTTGATTTACAATCTGAGAGGAAACACCTTCAATATTTGTAAGAATTTGAGAAATTGCACCGCTTGCATGCTCAGTACTTTGTGACAAATTTACACCAGCAAGAGAAAGTTCTTTTTTTGAATCTTTTAGTTCCTTTATAATCTGCTGCATTTTATCAAGGAACAAGTCAAAGTGAATAATAAGGCTTCCAATCTCATCACGAATAAACAGTTTACATCTCTTTGTAAGATCTGCGTCTCCGCTTTCAAGTTCTTTAAGGAAGTTTGTTACATTAGAAATTCGCCACATCAACCAGTTAATGAAAATGTAGCCAAAAATAACGAGTGCAATGCTTACAACAATAGTAATAGGAACACAAATCAACAGTGTAGAAGTTTTTATTGCTTCTACAGTCCATACAGACTTTGCAACAAACAACATTCCCCTTATAGTATCAGTATCATCAATAAGAGGCTGATAAACAGAATGATAATTCTGTTCTTTAATCCTATTTTTTCCCAAATAAGGATGTCCATCTTTAAGAACCTGATTTACAATAAGAGCATTATCAATTTCTGTTCCCTGAGCACCAGCAATAGTAGTAGAAGCACGAATAGTATCTTTAAATATGGTACATTCTACATTATAGCTTTTCTTTATAAGGTTGACAAAATTTGCATCAGACAAATTGTAAGCACAGACAACAGTACCAATGCGAATTCCTTCTATTAAAAGAGGACGTGCGTAAACAATTGCAAATCCAAGGGTATCAATCGGCTCATATACCATTGTAGTACTGCCTTTTAGAGCCTGACTGACCGCCTCGCATGAAGACAAATCTGTACCTGTAGCAATATTGTGACCGCCGTTAGGAATAACAATTCCGTTTCTGTCTGTCAAGGCAAGAATGTTAAAATCAATATCAGCACTAATGGTATTAAAAAATATCTTGATAGTCTCATAGTCGCTTTCTGTAATAGCAGTTTTTATCTGCTGGTTTCCAGCCATCATTCCGGCAAAACCTTTTAAAAGCTCAGTCTTATCATCCATCATTCTATGCATACCGCTTGATGTAAACTGCAAATCATTTTCAACTTCCGTTACATACAGTTTTTCAAAAACAATCAGCGATGTGGTCATAACCAGAACGGCAGACAAAATAATTACACCTGCAATTAAAGCTGTAAGTTTTGTTTTAATCTGAATATTTTTTCTGGCATGAGTGTCAAATCTGTCTAGTTCTTTTTTTGCCATAATAACTCCTTTTTTATGAACTACGTATTTTAATTTATTAAAAATATGTTGTCAACCTTAGTTATGAAAAGATTTCTGCATAGAGGTTTTCAAAATCAGGTAAAGCAATTGGCTTTGAAAAATAATACCCCTGAAAAATATCACATCCACACGAATGCAAAAAGTTTACATGTTCTTCTATTTCAACACCTTCTGCAATAACAGCAATATTCAAATGAATTGCCATATCTATAAGGAAGCGCAATATAGTACGGGCTCGTTCTGCATTTTCAGTCTGCTGCATAAAAACCATATCCAGTTTCAAAATATCAACAGGCATATCTTTCAGCATGTTTAAGGATGAGTATCCAGACCCGAAATCATCCATTTCAATAATAAAGCCGTCATTTCTTAAA
>CACXDK010000262.1 GCA_902766345.1 uncultured Spirochaetaceae bacterium
GGAAATGCTGGTTGCGGATATATTCATGCTATGAGCTATTCATTCGGAGCCGTCTATCATGTTCCTCATGGAGAAGCAAACTACGTGCTTTTCATGGGAGTATTTAAAAAATATCAGTCTCTGAATCCTGCAGGTTTAATCTCTAGCCTGAATAAAGAGATTTCATCCATAATCGGATGTGCGGAATCAGAGACTTATGAAAGGCTTTCTATAATTTTGGAGTCAATACTGCCATTTAAGCCGATGAGGGAATACGGTGTAAAGGAAGAAGACTTACATACATTTACTTTAAATACTACTGAAAAGCAAGGCCGTCTTACTGCGAATGGATATCTTCCTCTAGACAGCATTCAAGTAAAAGAAATTTATAAATCGGTGTATTAAAGTGATATCATTCAGATTTATAAGGTTCATAACTTTCCAGCCAGCGTAATATAGGCTCACGCCAGTCATCTTCTGTTGTACCTTCCAGAAGAAAGCGTTCGTATATGAATTGAATGTGCTCCGTAATTTTTTTCTGAGTGTCACTATTAATAGAAGGTTCATGCTGTAAAAGACTGTCTAGCAAATTTACAGCAGCCGTTGGTGACACAAGCTCTGGGGCAATTCTTGTCATCATATATAATGCTGCTGGAATGCAGTTTACACTGTGCTGCTTAAGATATAAAACAGAGTCCGCAATTTCAACACCATGCTCTTCAAGTTCCTTCATCCACCGTTTTTTTTCTTGCTCGGTGAACAAATCCTGTTCAAACAGCCGTCTGTAGAAATTTTGAGTAAGCGTTACAACCGCAATATGCAGACTTGGCACACACAAATAATGAGGATCCATTATTCTCATCAGCTTTAATCCTAAATTATCAGTTTCAGGCTGATTCGTTGTAGTCATACATTTTTTGTACAGATTATAAGCTTCTGAATATGTTCGTGTTATATATGTAATAAATTCATTTGCAATTTCAGTGCCTTTCCGAAGTCCGAATTTCTGTTGCATCATAGATATTGGTCTAAGCCAAAAATTGACAAAATCCAAATATATATCCAACAATTCTGGCTTAAAAGGAATGCAATTATCCAATTCATGATCAACATGGACAACTTTAGTCCTGATAATGCCAAACTTCTTGAGAAATTGAAAAAGAAAAAACTTGGTTGCCGCTGTAAAAATGTAACGCCATGCTGTAATAAAGCTCTGAGGCCTTACAAGCAACGTTGCATAACACTGAAGGACACCAAATGAATGTAAGGGTCTTGAGCTGAAATCTTTCATGACTGATTACTTGCCGCTATGATTGCATCAATATTTTTCAGTATGTCTTTTGCAACAGCAGGTTTGTTCATTGTGTATATATGTATTCCCCTTACTCCATTGGAAATAAGGTCGATTATCTGGTCAATTGCATAGGCAATTCCAGCCTGACGCATTGCTTCTGGATTGTTGCTGAATCTGTCACATATTGAAAGCAGTTTTGCTGGTATGTAGGCTGAAGACAGTTTTACCATGCGCTCTACCTGAGAGCTGTTTGTTATTGGCATGATTCCTGCAAGAACTGGAACGTGAATGCCCTTGGACTGAAGCCTGTACAGGTATGAATACAGCATGTTGTTATCGAAAAACATCTGTGTTGTCAAAAAATCAACGCCAGCATCTACTTTATATTTTAAATTATCAATATCATCAGCTCTGTTTTTGCTTTCAGGATGTCCTTCTGGGTAACAGGCTCCTCCTACGCAGAAACCTTCTTCCTTTAATATGGAAACAAGCTGGTCGGCATGTTCAAGTCCTTTTGCAATTGCAGTGTGACCTTCTGCTAAATTCTGAGGCATGTCTCCACGTAGGGCAAGAATGTTTTCAATGCCTTCTTTTTTCATTGCCTGTATTGTAGTCTGTATGGATTCCTTTGTATTGCCAACGCAAGTAAGATGTGCAAGTGCAGGAGTATTGAAGGATTGGATTTTGGAAGCAATTTCTACAGTATTTACTTTTGTTGTTCCTCCAGCCCCGTAAGTAATGGACATAAAATCAGGCTTAAGTTCTGCAAGCTCTTTAGTTGCTGCAACAACGCTGTCAAAGTTTGACTGCTGCTTTGGAGGAAAAACTTCAAGTGAAAGAGTTACTTTTTTGCTGTCTAGGATTTGTTTTATGGTCATAGACAATGATTATAAATAAATGTGCATTTGATTTCAAGTAAAACATTTCATGATATTTTGTCCTTGAAAAA
>CACXDK010000263.1 GCA_902766345.1 uncultured Spirochaetaceae bacterium
GGCTATTTTCATTCTTGCAGTTTACGCATTTTTGTGGCAGAAGGTTCTGAAAGTTTTTTCGCTTTCCGTCGCCGCTTCAAACAAGGCCGTCACAATTATCTGGGGTATTGTTTTTGGGCACTTTATTTTTAATGAATGCATCAAGCCGACTATGATTGCAGGAGCTTTTATCATTTTTTGTGGTATTCTGCTGCTTAATTTACAAGGCTCAAAAGACGGAGATAGCAGAAAATGATTTTTTATATAGCCATTCTTTTTCTTTCAGTTTTGATTTCCGCCTACTCTCAGATTCTACTGAAAAAATCTGCAAATCAAAGTTATTACAAGCCAATTTACGAATATTTCAATCCATACGTAATCTGTGGCTATTTTATTTTTTTTGCGGCCGTATTTTTGGATATGATAGGATTAAAGAAAGTTCCAGTTTCCTACATTCCGATTATCGAAAGTTCAAGTTATGTTTTCGTTCTGATTTTTTCTCGGATTTTTCTAAAAGAAAAAATTGAAATTAAAAAGTTTTTTGCAATTAGCATAATCTTATGTGGAATTGCAGTTTACTTAATATAATTTTCATAAAATTAAGGAAGGATTTTATGACTTATTTTTCAAAAAAAACTTCAAACATCATTGTTGCATTTTCTATCCTGTTTCTTATTATTTCAACAGTCTTAGTGCTTTTTTCAAATCAGCTTGTTGATGTAATCTATCAGATTCTTTCACAGAAGGTTTTTCACCGGGACTTCTCAATTGAAAAGTGGTTGTCGTCAATTCTTTCCTTTACGCTTATTCCAATGTTCGGCATTGTAGCAATTGATGTATTTTTATTCGTTAAACTTCCGGATAAACAGAAAATCATTTTGATTTCATCCCTTCTTGCAATTTTTACAGTCGCAATTTTGTACACCGTTCAAGTTTCAATCATAAAGCATGTAGATTCAGATTTGGCATCAGAACTTCTTTTAGGAAAAGAATGCCTTCTTGAAAAATCATTTTGGCCGAGAGGTTGGTATTATTCAACAGAAATTCGATTGATTAATACACAGTTTTTCAGCACATTGGGCTGGTTTTTTACAGACAATATGTCAACTGTAAAAACAATCCAGTCTTTTTTTACATGTCTTTGTCTTTTCTGGGCTGAATGGTACCTTCTTACTCAGCTTGAAATAAAGACTTTATGGTTAAAACTTCTTACAACTACACTTTCATTTTTACCATTTAGCTGGCTGGCATATTATGTAGGATGTGGCCATAATTACTATATCCCTCATGCAATTTTTGCACTAATTTATACAGGTACCTTTATTAAAGTTTTCTTAAGAACCCAAACTATTAAAACAGGACAGTCACAAAAATTGTGGCTAGTATTTTTTTATCTCTTGGCATTTATATCAGGTCTTACAAGTATCCGTTACATTATGAATTTTGTTTTCCCACTATTTCTTGCAACCATAATTGTAGAAGCTAAATCAAAAGAAGAGAATACAGCAAAAATAACAGATTTTAAAGGATTCTGGATTAAAAATAAACTTGTCTTTGCTTCAACCTTAGGATTACTTATAAGTGTTTTCGGTTATGTTTGCAATAATATTTTATTAAAACATTTTTTTAGTTTCAGTGAATGGAATTCGATGAATTTTAATCACTTTGGTGACACAACAATAAGAGATATATTATCAGGAATTGTAGAAATATTCGGCTATAATGAAGGAATAGCCGCTCTGACTCCTGGTGGAGCAATCAACATACTGGTTTATGCGGCTCTTTTAATTTTTGTTGTTTATCTTATAATTTCATTAAAAACTAAGTTGGATAAAGCCTCTAGAACCATACTTAGTTTCTTTATTTCTTCTATTCTTTTTAATATTTATTTATATATTCATATTGATTATATCACTCGTTATTTTTATCCGCTAATGCTTATAATTTTTCCATGTCTTGCTATTTTAATTGAAAAATCAGAACTTTCAGATATTAGAAAATGGGCTTTAGGTACACTATGGGCAGGAGTCATAATAACATCCTCATATGCATCTCTTTCCAGAGAATTAAACACAGATGTAAATACCGATAAATACGCTGTTGCAAATTATCTAAAAAATAGTGACTATAATTTTGGTTTTGCAAGTTTCTGGAATTCAAGTGTATTTACTTATCTCACTAACGGAAAAGTTGAAGTAGGAAACCTTTACAGAACAAAAGAAAATGGAAATGAGATTTTCACAGAAGATTTCAAATATGATAAATGGCTTACACCAGCCAGATATTATACAGAAAACAAAGATGGAAACATATTTCTTCTTATTACACAGGAACAATATAAAATAAATTCAGAAAATTCCGCAATCAAGAAGGGAAAAGAAGTTTATTCTGATGATTACTTCAAAGTTCTTGATTACGAATCTTATGATGCATTTGTAAAAAGTTTTGAATAATAAACATTATTCAAATTTCCACTGATACCAGTTGCTGTTGATAAAGATATTATCTTTTACCCCCCACCATTCATCATCAGCAACGGGGTATTTTGCTTCATTTCTTATTCTTGTACTTACAGCAGGTCCCATATCCAGTTTAATCAAAGGATTTTTTTCAGTTACTTTTAAAAGATTTCCTGTAAAAGGATTTCTTGCATCTTCAACTATACCTTTTGTTGCAAGATAAGGAGTATCTGCATTTGTCATAAAAGTATAATCAATTGAAAGCTCTCCATGGGAATCAAAATCTTTAACTAACAGAAAGGCAGTATAATCATCAATTAAGAAAGGAAGACCAGTATTATCATAATTTCCGGTTTCATATGTCATTCCATGATCAGAAACAAAAATGATTTTTGTATTATCCCAGCAGTCATTCTGTTTAAGATATTCAAAAAATTCTATGTACTTTAAGAAAGTTCCTGCCATAGCATGATACTCAGCATCATTGCTTCTCTTTCCATTTCCCAAATCTGTTACCTTCTCTTGAGGAACATATTCGGGATACTGGAGGAGTATTGGTTCATGAACTGATTCATTTTCAAGCATTAAAAATGCACCTTTATCCCCGTCTGTGGCAACAAGTTTATCCATATATTCAAGAACAGAATAGTTATCAATAAAGGTCTGAAAGTTATCAAATTCTTCGCTGCTAACCCAATATTCACAATGATATAAAACAGGACGCAAAACAGGAGGTAGTCCCTTAAAGATACTAAAGAAAAAGAAATTTCGTTTAATTCTTCCACTTAAAATTTCTTTTCTTACAAGTCCATGTTCTCTGTACCAAAGTTCAGTATAAGCTCCATAAGTCTGCACTCTGTTTATTTGAGGATAATCTTTATACATCTCTTCTACAGGATATGTAAGAAAATTTTCATAAGGAATATTACTTACAGAAACATCAAAATCTTTCTTCAAGAACAAATCTGGCATAGTAAGAATTGCTTCATTTCGTTTTATACGCATATTCTTATCCAGCATCTTGTTTGATTCATAAGGAGTATAATCATAACCACCAAAAATTCCTGGAGTTCCAACCATTGTACAGTTACCGAATGAAATACAGTTTGGATAGAAAGTAAATCCATCATAAGCCTTGTACAAATCAGGACGTTCCTCTAAAAACTCCTGAAAATATGATGGAATTGCCCTATCTTGCATAATCACAATTACATTCTTCTTGTTTTTAGAAAGATGATATATAGGCTCTACTGTATCCGATACAAGAGGTGGCGTCATATTTAAAAAAAATGAGTTGATTGTAATAATATTTTTTACAGAAACTACACAAAGCGAAAAAATTACTATGCATGAGACATAGGAGAAAAACTTTGTAAACTTTGTAAAAGTCAGTAATAAAGCTGAAAACAACACAAGCAGGGCAATTGTAGAAATTAAAAGGAATGTCTTATCTGCCGTAAAGTCTGGAGACTGCATAAATACAAGATAAGGATGAATCGGGCCATATTTTCCGGAAAATACAAAAGTATTCATGAGGAACATATATGAAATAAACAAAGCAATAAATGAAAAATTATTTTTTACACGGTCCGAAAATAAAAAATAGAATACACAAAACCAGACACAAAACAAACCGCAGGATTTAAAAAGTGTAATAAACAAAAATGGGAATGGACTTTTATATGAATCAATAAAGCAGAATCTTTCCACTTCTGATTCCATCAGGTTCGAAGGAATAAAAAGACCGGTTAGAATTATCAATATGGCAGAGGACAAAAAGAAAAGAGAA
>CACXDK010000264.1 GCA_902766345.1 uncultured Spirochaetaceae bacterium
AGCCAAAAGCAGAGAGTACACAATACCTACAGCCGCACACACAATAAGCACAAGCAGAATTATAACGGCAGGATTCGTTCCGACAGGAAGCTTAAACAAAGTAAACGCACCGCCAAGAGCACCCATTACCATAATACCTTCAAGCCCAAGGTTTATTACACCACTGCGTTCGGAAAACATACCACCAAGAGCAACAAAAATAAGAACTGAAGCATAAATCAATGTATACTGAATTAAAAGCATGGCTATTTTTCCTCCTGTTTTTTCAGGGAAATCTTTGAAAACAGCGAAATAAGCGTATTCTTAAAGAACAAAACAAAAGCACACGTGTAAATGATTATTGAAGAAATCAAATCTGCAATCTGAGGATTGTAATAGCGCATGTCAATGTAACTTCCGCCAAGCGTAATGTGCTCAATAAAATATCCCGCAAAAATAACGCCGATTGGATGCAATCCGCCAAGGAAAGCAACCGCAATGCCGTTAAAGCCCATGCCAGGAACAGAAGAACTCGTCTTCCAAGCCTGAATGTCTGTAAGGTAATACAAAGAAGCAGCAAGTCCTGCAAGAGCGCCAGCAATAGCCATTGTAAGAATGATATTTGTCTTATCTTTCATGCCTGCATATTTTGCAGCATTTTTATTCAAGCCAGTTGCCCTAAGTTCATAACCGAAAGTCGTTTTTGAAAGAACAACCATTATGATTACGGCAATAATAATCGTAAGAGGAATTGCTATTGTAACATATTCATTATTATGGAAAAACTTCCCAAGTCCGCAAGAAGGAATAAGAGACTGTGCGGAAAGCTTACGAACAGAATAGGTTTCTGAAAGAGTAAGGTTCATGACGCTTTCATTGTGCATAAGAACGTTTACCAGATAAAGGCTTATCCAGTTCATCATAATGCACGCAATAACTTCATTAATGTTAAAAAAGGCCTTTAATGCGCCAGAAATTGCTCCCCAAACAGCAGCCGTAAGCGTTGCAATCAGCACACAGGAAAGCCATGGCAAATGCCAGTGCAAAGCACACCACAACGAAATGCCAATTGCAAGACAATACTGCCCTCCGACACCAATGTTAAACAGACCAGCCTTATACGCAAACAGTACAGATAAAGCACACAAAATTAAAGGCACAGACTTTACAAGAGTACTTCCAAAATAGTAAAGCTGCTGAGGATGCTTTTTAAAGTACATGAAGTTTTTAAGGATTGTAGACATTGCCTTTGGTGCATTTTCTGCATTAATGGCAAGAAGAATGATAAATCCTACAAAAATTCCTATGAGCGCACAGATTACGGAAGATATAATAGACTGCATGCTTCCCGAAGACAATATTGAAAACTTTGTTAAGTTCTTTTTGTTCATGATGCTGTACCTCCAACATTACGTCTGGCACCAGCCATGTAAAGTCCAAGTTCTTCAGGAGACGTCTTTTTAGGATCAAGTTCTCCTACAATTTCACCTTCATACATAACGAGAATTCTGTCACTCAAATTCATAACTTCATCCAATTCATAAGAAACAAGCAGGACAGCAGCACCGTTATCTCTGTCTGCAACAATCTGCCTGTGAATATATTCTATAGCACCGACATCAAGACCGCGAGTTGGCTGTACGGCAATCAAAAGTTTATGCTCTTTATCAAGCTCACGGGCAATGATTGCTTTCTGCTGGTTACCGCCAGACATGGCACGTACAACAGTTTTATTGCCCTGACCGCTACGAACGTCAAACTTTTCTATGAGTTTTTTAGAAAAAGCCGACACTTCTTTATTCTTTATAAAATTATACTTCTGAAAGTCGCTGGACCAGTAACGCTGCAAAACCATGTTCTGCTCAAGAGTATAATCAAGCACCAGTCCATATTTATGGCGGTCGGCAGGAATGTGACTCATGCCAGCCTTGCTGCGTTCACGGATAGACTTTTTGGTAATGTCCAAGCCATCAAGCAGAATGTGAGTATTTTCAGGTCCTGCAAGCTTTTCAAGTCCTGTAAGTCCGTAAATAAACTCATCCTGACCGTTACCGTCAATTCCAGCAATACTTACAATTTCACCAGCATGAACTTCAAGACTTACATCCTTTACAGCAAGATTTTTATGAATTTTACTTGCTACATTCATGTGCTCTATTTTAAGAACAAGATTTCCAGGTTTTGCGTCAGCTTTGTCTACAGAAAAGTTTACATCACGGCCAACCATCATGCGGCTAAGTTCTTCTTTTGAAGTATCTACAATGTTTACAGTACCAATATACCTTCCTTTACACAGAACAGAACATCGGTCTGCAACAGCCATAATCTCGTTTAATTTATGTGTAATAAAAAGAATCGATTTGCCTTCTGCAACAAGATTCTTCATAATTTTCATAAGTTCAGTAATTTCCTGAGGCGTAAGAACCGCAGTAGGCTCATCAAAAATGAGTATTTCATTTTCGCGGTACAGCATCTTTAAGATTTCTACGCGTTGCTGCATGCCTACAGTAATATCTTCTATTTTTGCGTCAGGATCTACAGAAAGTCCATAGCGTTCGCTCAGTTCTACAATTCTGGAACGAGCAGTCTTTCTGTCTACGAATCCATTTTTTACAGGTTCTGTTCCCAAAATAATATTATCAAGAACCGTAAAACATTCTACCAATTTGAAATGCTGATGAACCATGCCAATGCCAAGGGCGGTTGCATCATTCGGGTTTTGAATTTTAACGGTTTTTCCGTTTTTCTTGATTTCGCCTTCTTCAGCCTGATACAAGCCGAACAGGACGCTCATTAGTGTTGATTTTCCAGCTCCGTTTTCTCCCAGAAGGGCATGGATTTCTCCTTTTTTCAACTGCAAAGTTATATCATCATTTGCTATGATTCCGGGGAACTTCTTTGTAATATGAAGCATTTCAATTATGTACTGATCATTCATTAAAAGCATCCTACCTATAAAAAAGGACTTTTCCGTGCGTTTAGGGCACAGAAAAGTCCGTAAAATTAAGTTTTTATTTTATGTTCTTATACATGTTAAGAGTAATTGTATGAGCAGGTTCAGCATCTGTGCTGCTTGAAACTGCAACTTTGCCGTTGAATACATCTGCTACAAGAGCTTTGTAATCATCAACAGAGAAGTTCTTCATTACCCATGTATCTGTAGGAAGCTGAACAAAGTTTGCATCCAAGTCTGTTGCAGAAACAAGACCGAGTGAAGAAATCTTGCCAGAATACTGAGACCAAGAACCATCCATTACGCTCTTAAGAACAGCCTTTACAGTTGCACCGAGTCCCTTCATTGCTGAAGTTACACACATTCCATCACCGTAAGCATTGATAAGTTCTGTCTGGTCAACATCTACACCAATAACCTTACCGTTTGTCTTAGCAGCTGCTTCACATGCAGATGTCCAAATTCCGCCACCACATGCAAATACAACTTCAACACCACGCTGCTGATACCATGTATCCATTGCAGCTGTAATTGTCTGGTCACCGTAGAACTGTCCGCCGTATACATATTCAATTGTAACATCTTTTGCAATGCCCATTTCAGAAGCAGCCTTTTCTGCACCCTGAACGAAACCATAACCATAGCGGATAACAGCAGGAACAGACATTCCGCCAAGGAATCCGAGATGCTTATAGCCTTCCTTTACAGCTGCATAACCTGCAAAGTATCCAGGAATTTCTTCTGCATATACTGCACAGAATGCATTTGAAGGAAGTTTCCAGTTGCTTTTTCCCATTCCTTCTGCTGATGAAGTAACATCAAACTCGCTAACATCAAGAGCAATGAATGTAATTTCAGGGTTGTCATCAACAGTCTTTACCAATGCTTCTGCAAAAGCAAAACCTGGAAGAACAAGAACGTTGTAATCGTCCTGAATTGCAGCGTTAATTGAAGAAACACGAGCTTCTGTTGAGTCTCCAGATGGCTTGTAGTACTTGAAGTCAAGGTTGTTTTCTGCAGCAAATTCCTTACATGCAGCATAAGTTGTCTGGTTAAAAGACTGGTCTGTAATGTCACCATAGTCAGTTACCATTGCAACACGGATTTTAGCAGTTGAACCTGCAGCATCAGAAGAAGATGTTGAAGCAGCTTCTTTCTTGCTACAAGAAACAAGTGCAAATGCTGCAACTGCAGCCAAAACACAAGCAAAAATCTTTTTCATTTTTGATACTCCTATATCAGAC
>CACXDK010000265.1 GCA_902766345.1 uncultured Spirochaetaceae bacterium
GATGCCTTTAATAAAAGCAAGATAGCAGTTTTTGAAGCTGGTACTGGTGTAGGAAAAAGTTATGCGTATCTTATTCCGTCAATGATGTGGGCTGTAAAAAATAAGGAACGTGTTATTGTTTCCACTGGTACAATCAACTTGCAGCAGCAACTAATAGAAAAAGACATTCCCGCTGCAGAAAAAATTCTTGGCATAAATGTAAAATCTATATTATTAAAGGGCAGACAGAATTATGTGTGCCTTAGAAGACTTGCAGAAGCTGGTAATGAACGCGATTTGTTCAGTGAAGATACAGAGGTGTTTGATACTCTTGCGGATTGGGCAAAAACTAGCGAAACTGGCAGCAAAAGCGATCTTTCTTTTGTTCCTGCAGAGAGTGTGTGGTCTAAAATAAACAGCGAAAGTGATGCCTGCATGGGAATGCGGTGTCAGTACCGAGAGCAGTGTTTTGTAATGAAAGTGCGTAAGGAAGCTGCGGATGCAAATATAATTGTTGTAAACCATCATCTTTTGTTTGCGGACATAGAAAGCCGTATGAATGGTGTAGGCTATTCTGATGCTGCCGTTCTTCCTCCTTACCGTCATATTGTTTTTGATGAAGCTCATGGAATAGAAGACAGTGCAACAAGTTTTTTCAGTGAAAGCATTAACAGGTTTAAGCTCATAAAGCAATTGAATTTGCTTTACAGGGCTTCTCGAAATTCCATTGCAGGTTTTCTTGTTCAGGTGTCTGTTGTTGTGCGTTCTGATGATTTCTTACAGAAATGTGCTTCTGCTGTGAATGAAATAAAATCCTGCATGCTGGAACTTGATGAAGCGGCTCTTTCTGTTCTGGAAACGGAAACTTCTGCCCGCATCAATGAAGCTTCGGCTTCGGGCTTTGAGAATGTTTTTGGATGCATGAAAAAGCTTTGCTCTGCCTTACAGGAATTTACAGGTCTTGTAAGGGATGTAATGGAGTCTCTTGATGATGACGACAAGGAACTTCCTGCGGTTTGGGAATCAAAGACGGTAATCCGACGACTTGAAGATTTTATGCAGTTGTGTAAGTCCTTTTCTGAATGGGATGAACAGGATGAGATGGTTTTTTATTTACAGAAAAAAAAGCTTGCCCCAAAGAAAGCTGGTGACGATTTTGTTCTGTTTGTTGAGTTTACAAAAACACCTCTTGATGTTGCTCCATTAATGAATCAGGGTGTGTTTGAACCTATGAATTCTGTTGTATGTACCAGTGCTACTTTAAGGACTGGTAATAATTTTGGGTATTGGATGCGTCGTACGGGGATTTCTTTTGTTGAAGAGTCTCGTGTGGCTCAACAGGAATTTGACTCTCCATTTCCTTATGGTTCTAATGTTATTTTTGCTGTTCCTAGTGATGCCCCTTTACCAGATAATGGCTTTGAGTTTCAGCAGTATGTGGAAGAAACTGTGCCCGCTTTAATAAATGCAGCTGGTGGCAGAACTCTGGTTCTTTTTACTTCGTATGACAGTTTGCGACATGCCTATTCAACATCCAGATCATTACTCGAAAATTCTGGTTTTACGGTTTTGAAGCAGGGTGATGATGACAGGTTCAGGCTGTTGGAACGTTTTAAGACTGACTGTACGAGTGTTCTTTTTGCAACGGATAGTTTTTGGGAAGGCGTTGATGTTCCCGGGGAAAGTCTTAGTCAGGTAATTATTGTAAAGCTGCCTTTTGCTGTTCCTAACGATCCTGTGTTTGCGGCACGTAGCGAGGCTATAGAAAAACGAGGTGGTTCTTCTTTTATGGAACTGAGTGTGCCTCAAGCTGTAATAAAATTCAGACAGGGCTTTGGACGGTTGATACGTCGAGGTGATGATAGAGGCGTTATTGTTGTTCTTGACAGGCGTATTGTAGAAAAACGTTATGGAAAGATTTTTACGGAAAGTGTTCCAAAGACGCGCAGAATGTATAATCCCTTGCGTGACATAATTCATGCGGAAAAACAGTTCTTTTTTAGTGGACATTAAGATTTTTCTTCGTTATACTTTTTCCATTATGTTGAGTTTTTTTAGCCTTGTCCTTTTGTTGAGTGCAATTGCTTTTCCTACTTTCATGCTTATGCTGACATATCCTTTCAGCCATAAGGCTGCCTTGTTCTGGTCAAATTATATTACTACCAGAACTGACA
>CACXDK010000266.1 GCA_902766345.1 uncultured Spirochaetaceae bacterium
GAGGTTTTACACGATGAGTGAATTGATACACATAGAAAATCTTGAAAAAACATATACTACAACTGGTGAAAATCTTACGGTATTAAAAAATCTTTCCATGTCTGTAAGTGTAGGCGAGAAGTGTGTTATTGTAGGTAAAAGTGGTAGTGGAAAATCTACTTTACTGAATATTATTGGTGGCCTTGATAGTGTTACAGCAGGAAAAGTTATTGTTGGTGGAAATGATGTTGTTTCTATGTCCGAAGATGCACTTGCTTCCTATCGCCAAAAATTCTTAGGTCTTGTTTTTCAGTTTCATTATCTACTAAAAGATTTTACAGCTTTGGAAAATGTTTTTCTTCCAGCTTATATGGCTGGAGTTCCTAAAAAAACAGCTTTACGCAGAGCTAGGACTCTTCTCAATGATGTTGGATTATCTGAACGTTCAAACCATCTTCCTTCTGCACTTTCTGGTGGAGAACGGCAAAGGGTTGCTGTTGCCAGAAGTCTTGTTAATAATCCTGAATTAATTCTAGCTGATGAACCTACTGGTAATCTTGATCCGTCAAATGCTGCACTTATAAGTGATTTGTTGTTTTCTATGGCAGATAAATATAATAAAACCTTGATTTTAGTTACTCATGATACTCATATTGCGGCAAAAGGTAGTGTCCGTTATTTTATACAGGATGGCGCACTTATGGAGGATTTGCAATGACAGGAAAATCTTGTTTTCTGTATGCATTCCGACTTTTATTTACATCAAAGCATAGCAATGGTAGAAAAAGCCTTTTTGGTGCCATGTTGTGTATAGGTATAAGTCTTATTCCCCTTATTGCAGTTTTATGTGTAAGTGATGGCATGATACAGGGAATTACAGGCAGAATTATCGGATTGTCAACTCAAGACATTTCTGTCATTCATAATGGTGCAAACGAATCTGTTTCAGATCTTGATTCTTTTGAACAATATGCTTCTGGAATTGAAAAAATTGAAGGCGTAAAGAATGTCTATAAAGAAGTGAATAATACAGCACTTGTTTCTGCAAATAATTATAGAATGGGTGCAACAATACGTGCTGTTGAAGCTGATGTTTTTGAACGAAATAAGGCATTTAAAAGTCTTTTTTCGGTTATTGAAGGTTCTGTTGATTTAACGGAAGAACGAAATGCTGTTATATGCCAGAAAATTGCAACAGATCTAAATCTTCATGCAGGAGACCGAATAACCCTTATTTCTGCAAATAAATTAAAACGAAACACAATTGTTCCTAAGACTGCTGTTTTTACGGTTACGGGAATTGTTTCCTGTGGATATCAGGAATTAGATGCCTTGTGGATTTTTATTCCAATAAAAGCAGGATTTTCATTCCTTCCTGCTGTATCATCAGATTTTATTGTAAAAGTTCAGACAGAAAATGCTTTTTCAACTGATTTAATGAAAACTAAAAATTCTATTATAGAATATGATTATTCGGCAGAGATATATACATGGAATGAAATGAATAAAGCTCAGTTTGAAAACTTTTCTTCTACAAAAATACTTCTGCTGCTTATAATGCTGTTGATAGTACTTGTTGCCAGTGTAAATATTAGTTCTGCTCTTGTCATGATTGTTTTGGAGCGTCGGAAAGAAATTGCTATTCTAAAGAGTATTGGTGGAACTCGACAAGGAATTTCATTTTCATTTTTGATAATGGGCTTCTTTACTGGTATTGGAGGCGTTGTTATAGGGCTTCCTGCTGGTTTATTTACTACTGTACATATAAATACGATTATTTCACTTTCCGAAAAAATTATAAATTTCTGCACAAAAATACTGTATTTTGCTGAAAAAAAAGATATTTCGTCATATCATTCAATTCATTTGCTAGATCCTGCCTATTATCTTCAAACTATTCCTATTTCAATACCTGTAAAAGAATTGTCAATAATTGTCGTGTGTACAGTTTTGCTTTCTCTTGTTGCTTCGGTATTTCCTTCCATTAAAGCTGGCAAAGAAAAACCTCTGGATACATTGCGTAAGCTGTAAAATATTGTATAATATACATAATAGGGGTTTATATGCTGTGTGATTTTTGTCATGAAAGAGAAGCTAGTATTTTCTTAGAACAGTTAACAAATAATGGCCAGAGACGAAAAATTAATATATGCATGGAATGTGCATTGGAAAGAGGTATCAGTTCTGACCCGAAAAGCATAGAATCTTCAATAGGAGAACTTTTTAAAGAACTTGCCCTTGTAACTAAAAGACTTCAACGTGATAATAACCGCTTGTGTCCTGTTTGTGGTGTAAGTATTGGGGAAATTAGAAGATCTGGACGTGTTGGATGTCCTGAGTGTTACTCAATATTTAAAGATGACATACGTAAATACTTGTACTCAAAAAATGTTAAAGGCATGTATACGGGGTCAATGCCAGCAAGACTTGCAAATATGCACTCTGTATTGAATGACCGAATAATTTTGCAGGATAAATTAAATGATGCGGTAGAAAAAGAAGACTATGAAAAGGCTGCTATGTATAGGGACTATCTAAAAGCTCTTGAAAATAAATCTATAGCAGATGGTGAAGATAATGAGTGATTCTGTGAATTCTTCTGAGCAGGATGCCTGGTATACATATAATGGATTTCAAGACGATGTTGTTCTTTCGTCTAGTGTACAGCTTTCCAGAAATCTTGCAAATTTCCCGTTTCCTTCGAAATTGAGAGATCGTGATGGATCTAGGGTACAGTCAATTGTATTTGATGCATTTAATAAACTGGAAGATTCTGATCGCTATCAGGCAATTTCCGTAAGTAATCTGGATTCTTTAGGCAGTAAGATTTTAAAAGAGCGGGGCATTTTTGGCTCTGCTTCTGAAAAAGATATAAATGTTGAAAATGCTGGAATAATTCTTCGCACAGACGGATATATTTCCTGCACGGTAAACATAATTGATCATGTAAGACTTTCTTCTTTTTCTTCTGGGTTAGATTTTGAAAGTGTCTTAAAAAAATCTCAGAAGGTAGATTCTCAGTTGCAGAATTATATTCAGTTTGCAGCAAGTTACGATTTCGGTTATCTTACATCTTCTATAATGGAAGCTGGTAGTGGCATAAGACTTTCGCTTCGTGCTCATTTGCCTTCTTTATCTATGATGGGAAGCATAAAAGGTATTTCTGATGAACTTATAAATGAAGGAATTGTATGTTCCGCACCGTTTGGAGCTGGAGAAATGAATTCTTCACTTGGTTCTTATTATGATTTTTCTTTAATCAACTGTCAGAATGGTTCAGAATTTGATCAGACTGCTTCAATTGTGTCTGTTGGTAAAAAACTCATTGAAAAAGAACATTCTGCCCGTAAAGAATGTATGAGTCGCTATCCAAGTGAAATTCGCAATGGTCTGTTCCGCTCACTTGCAGTTGCTCGCTCCTGTCTTTTTGTATCTGTCCGTGAAGCAATAAATATAATTCATTGTGTAAAATGGGGAACAGATTTAAATATTATAAAAGGAATATCCGATTCTGAACTTCATGCTCTGCTTTATAGAATTCAAGAAGGTCATCTTGAGTATGTATTAAGAAATGGAAATTTTACGTTTGAAGAAGACATAAAAAATACTTCAAAAAAAATAGATCGGCTAAGAGCTTTGATTCTTCAAGAAGCATTTGAAGATATTCAGATTGCTCTTTAAAATTAGGAGGCTGACATGACTAATATGACATTATCTCCTCGTGCACAGAGACTTCTTATTGCACTTGGTCCCGACGAGGCTTTTAAACGTATGGATAAACAGCTTGAACCAGAGCATGTTCTTCTTGCACTGGCACGTTCTGGAGATGGCTTAGGATATTTAACTTTAAAAACTTTACGTATTAATATTCTTACATTCCAGCTTGCAATAGAACAGCATCTTTCTGCAGATTCCAACACAATGGAAATGTATGCACTTGAAAATTCTGCTCGTCTTGATGCAGTGATTGATGCAGCTTCTATTGAAGCCCAGATACTTCATTGTGATTACATTGGTACAGAACACTTGTTGCTTGCTTGCATAAAAGAAGCAAAATCTTTATGCAGTCAGTATTTTTATAAGGCTGAGATTTCTATAGAACAGGCACGCTCTTGTGTTGCAGAAGTTGAAAAAAAAGTGCCGTCATCAGCAAAAATGCAGGCATCCGATGGTAATTTTAAAGATGGTCAACCATACATGTCTGATGGAAGTTCTCAGCGTAAAGAAAGACCTGTCAATTCATTCCTTTCCCAGTTCAGTCATGACTTAACTCAAGATGCCTTTGACAATGTTTCAGATCCTGTTGTTGGCAGACAGAAAGAAATTATGCGTTTAATTCAGGTTCTTAGCCGAAGAACAAAGAATAATCCTGTTCTTGTTGGTGAACCTGGTGTTGGTAAAACTGCAATAATTGAAGGTTTTGCACAATATATTGCACGTGGTGATGTACCTAAAGATTTATTGAAAAAGAGAGTTCTTTCTTTGGATCTTGCCGCTATGATTGCGGGCACAAAGTACCGCGGAGAATTTGAAGAGCGCATGAAAAGATTGATGAAGGAAGTAAAGGAATCTAAAAATCTTATTCTTTTCATTGATGAACTTCATACAGTAATTGGTGCTGGAGGTCCTGAAGGAGCTTTAGATGCAAGTAATATGTTAAAACCTGCATTGAGCCGCGGTGAAATTCAGGTAATTGGAGCAACAACAACAAAGGAATACAGAAAGTACATTGAAAAAGACAGTGCTCTTGCCAGACGTTTTCAGCAAATAAAGGTAGAAGAACCTTCTGCAAAAGATACAGAAGAAATACTTACTGGTTTGAAGAAAAATTATGAAGACTTTCATAGAGTAATTTTTGATGATGGTGTAATTGAAACTATTGTAAAATATTCAATGCGCTACATTCCAGAACGCTTTTTGCCAGACAAGGCTATAGACATTATGGATGAAGCTGGCGCTGCAAAAAAAATACAGGAAGCTCGTAAGCCTTCTGAATTTGATGAACTTAAAAAGTCTATTGATTCTCTTTCGGAAGAAAAGTGCCTTCTTGTTCAGCAGCAGAATTATGAAAAAGCGGCAATGGTTCGGGATCGTGTACTGGAATTGCGTCGTCGTCTTGATGAATTCAATACTAATTGGAAAAAAAGAGAAAACGGAACTCGACAGCATGTTACAGTGGAAGATATTAATGCCATTATAAGTAATATGACTGGAATCCCTGTAGACAATCTTGATGATGGAGAAACTAAACGTTTGTTGCAGATGGAAAAATATCTGCATAAAGATGTTGTAGGCCAGGAAGAAGCAATTTCATTAATCAGTGGTGCTGTGCGAAGAAGCCGTGCTGGAGTTTCTTCATTAAAAAGACCTCTTGGTTCTTTTATTTTCCTTGGTCCTACAGGTGTTGGAAAAACTCAACTTGCAAAGGCACTCGCAAAATTTTTGTTTGGAACAGAAGATGCTCTTATCCGTGTTGATATGAGTGATTACATGGAAAAACATAATGCTTCACGTCTTGTTGGTGCACCTCCTGGATATATTGGATTTGATGAGGGAGGAGTGCTTACAGAAAAAGTCCGTCAGCATCCATATTCTGTAGTGCTTCTTGATGAAATTGAAAAAGCTCATCCAGATATATTCAATCTTCTTTTGCAAATGCTTGAAGAAGGTGAGTTAAAAGATAATCTTGGTCACACTGTCAGCTTTAAAAATACAATGGTAATTATGACAAGTAATGCTGGTGCAAGACAGATTACAACAGAAAGCCGTTTGGGATTTTCTAATCTTGAAGAAGGCCTTTTGCCTTATGAAGATATAAAATCCAGTGCGTTGGAAGAATTAAAGCGTATAATGTCGCCAGAACTTCTTAACAGAATAGATGATGTTATTGTATTTAATGCTTTGAATAAGAAACAGGTAAGTGAAATTCTTGATATTCAGTTGCGGGAATTAGAAGACCGTCTTGCTGAAAAAGGCTTGTCATTGATATTAAAACCAAAGGCTCGTACTTTTATGATTGATAATGGATATGAGCCATCTATGGGGGCAAGACCAATGCGTCGTCTTATTCAGCGAAACATAGAAGATCAGCTTGCAAATCTTCTGTTAAGCGGAAAACGAGGCTTGAGTAATCAAATCATTATAGATATGGATAATGATGGAAAAAATCTTGTTGTAAAGTTTAAGAAGGTTAGGCAGTCTTTTGAAACATCAGAGACTCCTTTATTAATTACACAAAATTCATAAGGATAAGAGGTAAGATAATGAAAGAATTTTTACAGTATGAAGTAATTAGAAATGATGCATTGCTGCTTGCTCATAAAATTTATCAGGAAGATCATTTTGTACCTGATATTATTTATGCCTCATTGCGTGGTGGGGCTTATATGGCAAATGTTCTTAGCGAATATTATAAGGTTGCACTGAAAGATCACAAGCCAATTCTTTATGCAGCAGTTGTTGCTCGTTCTTATACAAATGTTCACATGCAGGATTCTGTCAGAATAGATGGATGGACATATTCTCCTGAATATCTTCGCCCTGGCGATAAAATTCTTTTGGTTGATGATATCTATGATTCTGGACGAACTTTGAATTATCTGGTAGGGGTATTATTAGAAAAAGGAATTCCAAGGGAAAATATAAAAGTTGCTGTTCACGACTATAAAGTTTACACTTGGAAACGTCAGCTTCCAATTCAGCCAGATTATTATTCTCGAAAATTCCTTATAGAAACTTCAGATCAGAATAACTGGATAAATTATTGTAGTCATGAAATGGTGGGACTTACACAGGAAGAACTTGAAACAAATTATTATAAACCATATCCTGAATTAAGACCTGTATTGGAGCCTATTTTTAAGAAATAAATATGCGGAAAATACTGTCTTCTATAATATTTTTGTTACTGAACCTCGGTTTTGTATATGCATTTTCTGAACAGGATATAATTAGTCCTGTTGCAGGGACATGGAATAATCCACAACCGTTGGTTCTTAATATAGAAGATGGTACAGAAATATATTATTCTTTAACAGGAATTGATCCCCTTCGTTTTGGTTTTGCCTATGATGGTCCTATTGTTCTGGAACAGAAGGGCAATGTATCTTTACGCATTACTGCCGTTGATGGAAATGGCGAGCGTAAGGATTTTTCTGTTGCATATACTGTAAAAGATTCTGCTATTGCTGGTTCTGAAAATTCCACTTTATTTATACAGGACATTATTGCGCATCCTTTAAAACGTTATGTAAGTGGAACTGTTTTTTCAATTCCAGAATCATTTAATTATTATATTGATGGAAATGAAGAACGTATATTCTCTGGGAAAGATTTGCATATTTCAGAAAAAAATAATGTTGAAAGATTCGTTCCTTTTACCGTTACAGATGGTTCAACGTATCTTCATTTTGTCCTGCATGTAATTCCACAACAGGGGAGTTCTCTCCATTCAAAGAATGTTCCGTTTGCAATTGAAAACTGGAACATAATTAGTTTTACATCGGCTAAATATGTTTATTCTGTGGATAATGGACCTTGGGTAAGTGATTTGTCTCCTTTTATAGTTGACAGGTTGTCAGTCCATACTCTTAGATGGAAAAAAAATTCTGATAATGAAAATGAAGAAATTTATTCCTACACATTGCCACCTATGCCGCAACTTGTAAGTTCTGTTGAACCGTATGGACAGGTTACTTTTTCATTAATGCCTGCTCCTAATGATATTGGTAACAGCATAAATTATAAAATGGGTAAGATTCCTCAAAATCTTTCATTAATAAGAATTACCGAAGGCCTGTATGATTCTATTACAATAGATGCTTTTAGTGGCGAAGAATTGACTTCTTATTTTTCTGCTGGTGTTTATTACGATGGAGTGTATCAGGGAGCTTTGCAACAGCCTTTTTTTGTTGACCGATTAGCACCTCTTCCTCCAGAACTTTCATCATATAGAAAAAATCAAACTGTGCTTACTGCAGATGTTGAAGATGGAGCCTCTGTTTTTTATTCTATAAGTGAACCAATTGAATTCGATGCAGAAGACATTATAAACATGGAGCCTAGGTTTGCAGATGTTCGTACTGGAGAATTTAAAGAATTTTTAAAAGGTAGGGTTATTCTTTCTTCTGTTTCTGAAAATCCTACATTTTATAAAATTCTGGCTTATGCAATGGATAGGGCAGGAAATCAAAGTGAACTTACAGAATTTTCTATTGTTGTGGATGAACATAACTTTTATTTAAATCCGCTGGTGTTGAATTCTGAAGAACGAGACGGAAGTTATGTGCATCCGTTTGCGACTCTGGAAGAAGCTGTCCTTGCAATGAATGAAATGTCTCACATGAGGTTGCATATTATAGGTAATGTCACTGTAGAAGATTCTATTACTTTAACGTCTGACTGCGACATTATTGGTAAAAACAGTAATCTTATATTTTCAGAAAATACAATTTTGTCTGTAGAAAATGCCTGCGTTTCTGTAAAAAATTGTTCAATATCAAAAAAATCTTCTTATAAATCTGATAAAGATTTTATTCATGTTACGGATGGAACGATTATTTTTGACGGATGCCAAATTTCTGCGCTTTTTGCTTCAGATGGAATTCTTATAGATAGTTTGAGTGCAGCTGTAAAACTTGATGATACAAGTCTTATTGTTCACGCTTCGTCTTATGCATGTAATGTAAAGGCTGTTGATTCATCTGTTACTGCATGTAATTTACGGGCGGTTGCCGTTGCTCACACTTGTGTTAATGTAAGTCTTGCAGATTCTTCTTGCTCAATGAATGATGCTGTTACTGATATTACTGCACGCATTGGGCGCTCTTTGGAATGTATAAGAAGTCATCTGGTTTTGGAGCATAACACCTTTCAGGCTTCTTTGGAGGCTACTATAAAAAATCATGGTGTTGAAGCTATATGGAAAGATGCAGATACAATAGATGAATCGCATGATAATACAATTTTATACGGGCTTTGATTATGAATAAATATATTATTGGTCTTGATGAAGCTGGCAGAGGACCTTTGGCTGGTCCTGTTTCTGCAGGTTGTGTTCTTTTACCAGAAGATTTTCCTGTTGAAATTCTTAACGACAGTAAGAAACTTTCAGAAAAAAAAAGACTTTACGCGGAAAACATTATTAAAGAAAAAGCTTGTTGGGGAATAGGACTTGCAGAACATTACGAAATAGATAAACTTAATATTTTGCAGGCAAGTCTTTTAGCTATGAAAAGAGCGTATTATGAAATGTTAAAAAAACTGCCAGAGTGGTGTAAAAGTAAGAATATTGCATTAATACAAGAAAATGATTTATCTGCAATTACAGACGGTACGTTTTGTCCTGATATTTCGTGTGATGTAAAAAGTGAAGTTAAGGCGGATGGAAAATATCCTGCTGTAATGGCGGCAAGCATTCTTGCAAAAACTTGCCGCGATAAAATTATGGTAGAATATGACAGCCTCTATCCTCAGTATGGGTATGCAAAACATAAGGGCTATCCTACCAAACAGCACAAACTTGTGTGTAAGGAAATTGGCCCTTCGCCGATACAAAGGCTGTCATTTAAGATTTAATAACTGATGTGATTATTCTTCTGTAACAGGTCTTTTAGATGTAACGTGAATTACTTTACCTGTGCGCTTAATTCCGTCATCAGTTCTTTCTGCTTTTTTTTCTGCAACAAGACGGCTTTCTCCTTTTCTGCGGTAAATCTTTTTGCCGCTTGCACGCTCTTCACCGTCTTTTGCACCTGCTCCAAAGCGGGCTTCTCTTTCAGCTTTTTTTGCAGCACGGGCTTTTGCCTTTTCTTTTCTGTCTTTATCAATAAAATTGAGTGAAGATTCCATTCCTCCTAAAAACTGCTGCATGTCATCTGCAAAAACAACAATTGCACGGCGGTCATCTTCCCCATCTTTTATTTTGCTTTCGACAATCTGAAGAAATACATCGCCGTTACGATTTTCTTTTACATTGAAAAAATAAGAACGGTTGTCCAAATTTACCTGATTGGTATAAAGTTCACCTCGTATTCCCATAAAGTCCTTCCTTAATAATGTAATTGAATTTTATATAAGTACATTTAACTTAGAGATTAGTCTACTCTTTGAAAATATCACGTTTTAAAACTTAGTTCAAGTGGTAAACTTAAAAAATAGCATTGATTTTTGTATTCGTAAAAAGGAAGCTGAATAGATTATATATTTATCTTGACAGCCATCCAATTATACTATAATTTATAGTTGATAAGTCCTTGCCAATCAAGGAGGCAGGCAACTTGAGTGTCTCTTAGGTGATTTAAAGCAATGTGTCGAAGCTGGAAACGCGGTGCTTTGCATAGCCTCCGATGGTTCTCCAAGCATGCCAGGAGCCAGGTGTAGATTGATTTATCAATCGAAGGAAAATGGATTATGGAAAGCTCTGCGATTGGCGCGGAGCTTTTTTTATAAAGAATATACCGGTTAAAATCAGCAAGTTGATGTAAAATAATAAAAAAGATTGTTCAAGTATTTATAAAAAAATAATACTGAACTTCCACATTATACTTATAAATTGAGGGTGCGGGACGCAGGAAAAAGAAAGTAA
>CACXDK010000267.1 GCA_902766345.1 uncultured Spirochaetaceae bacterium
ATTTCATAAGTCATAGTTTCACCTCTTTTACTTTATCTAAGATGAAACCAGTATAACATGACAAATATGACAAGAGCGTGTCATATTAATAATTATTTTATTTTAAATATCAATGCCCTTTATTAATGCCATTACCACACAAACAAATCGGCACAGTTGCGCTCACCGCCACTAATGTCTATTGCCTGTCCAGTACAAAAAGTATTTACAGCAGTCATAAAATAACACCACTCTGCAGCTTCCTGAACAGTTGCCCAACGTTTAAACGGCGTTACATCCATTATCTTCTGCCATAAAACAGAATCATTCATTACGGGAGCATTCAGTTCTGTTTCAACACCACCAAAACAAACAGCATTACAAGTTGCCTTAAACTCATTTGCAAGACGGATTGCACAGTTTTTCATATAACCAGTTACACCAGCTTTCGAAGCAACATAATATGGAAACTCATTTCCCGTAAGACTTGAAACAGAACTGTTAAACAGTACAGATTTTATGCAAGGCTGAAAGGCATATTTTTCGGTAACAGCCATTGTTCCCAACAGATTTACCGAAACATCTTTTTCTGTAGCACTCTGAATGCCTGCATTATTAATTAAAATCTGCACATCGTTAATTTCTGGCAACGAATTCTTTTCAGAAATATCTGCAATATAATGCGTATAGTTTTTTCTTTGCAGAATAGATTCATCCGAAGAAATTGAATCTGCAAGAAGGTCTATTCCAGACACCTCATGTCCCTGCTCCAAAAACTTTATGCACACCTGCCGTCCAATTCCCCGAGCAGAACCCGTCACCAATACTTTCATATTATTCAGCCTACCAAAGTCTGACGTTCTTTGCGAAACTCAAAATAAGCCTCGCCAACTTTTTCTTCTTCCCACTGCTTTACAACACGGTATCCAATGCCGCTAAAAAGAATTTCGCACAAAAGTTCGCATACAGCACCAATTGCAGAGCAGACAAAAACCTGAGTCCAAGTCCATCCGAAGAAGATTTTTGAAACAACAGTTGCAAATACAAAATTATCTACCAGCTGTGCAATTATTGTAGAAACATAGCTGCGCAATGCAAAAGCACCAAAACCGTTTGAATGTACGCTTCTACCTATAGCACTGTTCAAAAGAGCATTTACAATACTTGAAGTCATAAATGCAAGCCCAGAACCAAGAACAACATACCAGCTGCCGCCAAAAGTGTTGTTTAAGGCAGTATTAACAGCAAGGTTTTCTTCTGCATAAAACTCGCCCCACATTCCAGGAGCTTTTGCAAGCAAAGCAAACAAACCACACACACTCAGGTTAATAAGCAATGCCATAAGCGAAACTTTTACACAGGCACGGGCACCCCACCTTTTGCAAATTACATCCATGCATAGAAACATAATCCAGCTGAAAACGAATCCGCAATCCAAAGCAACAAACTTGAAATTAACTAATTCTTTGTTTGCCATAAGGTTTGCACATACAACTGAAAGTACAAAAAATGTAATTGTGAGGGATGGAATGTTTCGGAGCAGAACTTTTAAGTCCGTCCATTCATCAGAAAAGAATTGACCAATCTTTTTCATAAGACTGACCTCCTTAAGGATTTTAATTTATTACGCGCAGGAGTTTTTGAGGCTGCATAAACTGCGCAAAGCGGGAACACTTTAAAATAAATTTTAATAATGGTCAAGCATAAATTTAAAAAACTTTAATATTTATTGACCCCTAAAATAAAAAGCAATATTATAAGAAGACATTAAAATATCTTACCACGCAAGGAGTTCTTATGAACAAAGAAACATCAGCAGGCATTTCCCTCACAGTCAAATTACTTTCTTTATTTTTAACAGTTGTTCTTGTAGCCAACATCACTCTAGGTCTTATCTCTTATGCTCTTGCCTCAAAGGGAATGACTACAAACGTTTATAATCAGCTTGATTCCTTTTCTACCTCACTCGCAACACAAGTTGCAGATTTAAATGAAAAACAATTTAACTCACTACACATTCTTGCAGAACAGAAGTTCTTGAAAGACGAAACAATTTCGCTTAAAGAAAAAAATAAACAGCTTTCCGGTATTGCAACAGCAATGGGAGCGAATTACGAAAACATTGCTTTTTACGACAAAGATGGCAATGCCGTTACATCAGATGGTCGAGTAATCAATTTTGCAAGCCGTCCTTATTTTCAGCAGGCATTTGCAGGGAAAGACTTTGTTTCAGATCCTGCTTTCAGCAAAGTTACAAATTCTGTTCTACAGCATTACAGTGTACCTGTTTATAATCAGAACAAAAAACCAATCGGAGCAGTCGTATTGGTTGTATCAGGTAATGCAGTCTATGATACAATAAAAAATATCGATATGGGTGAAGGAATGCATCCAGCAGTCTTGAACTACAAGACAAAAGCCACTATTGCAAACGCAAATGAAAACACAGACAAATCCGATGACTTATCCGCAATCGATGAAACAACAGAAGAAGGCCGTGTTTTAAGCAATGTTTTTGCAGGAAAAGAAGATATAGAAGAATTTTACGATGCAAAATTAAAAAAACGAATGCTTGTTTGCTATAAAAAAGTTCCAAACACAGACTGGACAGTATTCGCCGTTGCTCCACACCATTATTATTTTTACACTCTTTCAGCAATAAAAGGTTCCATGGTTTTTGTAACAATTGGCATTATCTTAATTTCTTCACTTTTAATAACCCTTTTTATCAGAATGCTCATAAAACCTCTCAAGTCTGTAAAAGATTCCATCACATCAATAGCAAGCGGTAATGCCGATTTAACAAAACGCATAGC